>CAWWAF010000013.1:0-53145 GCA_963934795.1 uncultured bacterium | reverse complement strand
TCAGGTGATAGCGGCTGATACGGCTGGCTCGCGCGATCTCGTCGACACCGAGGTTCTCGGCAAGCTGGCCCTCGATGAACACCAGCGCTCGGTTAATCGGGTCAACCCTCGTCATTCCGACACCAGTATGCGGCGCCTCAATGACTGCTGCTTTGCATATCGTGCGACCTGCCCGCTTCGTACCAGCCCGTCGTGGTGGCAGCCTGCGGATCTGCCGCAGAGGCCCGCTGTGCGTGGAGCGCCCAACAAATTGGCACATCATTGGCACAAAGCGCGAAACGAGAAGGACGGTGAGCGTGGCGTCCGCTCACACATTGCCGGTTTTACTGAGGAAAAGTGGTGCCGAGGGCGGGGATCGAACCCGCACGGGCTTGCGCCCACAGGATTTTAAGTCCTGTGCGTCTGCCAGTTTCGCCACCTCGGCATGGTAGCAATATCAATCACTTACGTGGATTCCTGAGGCGTCTGAACTGCGCAGATCGGCCGATTGTAACCGCTTTTGTAACCGAGACCTCCGCGAGCTTCTGCAATCCCCTCCGCGGGTCGGCCCCGCGGGCGTTGTGGTTGCGCTCGAAAACCGACCGGGTTTTCTGTCCAGTCAAGAGCATCTCGGCCCGCTCGATGCCTCCGTCTCAGGGCGAAGACTGCACCGTGTTCGTTATGCTCAGGTGCCAACGTTCCAGCCGGTCGTAGGTCGGAGCGAGTCGAAGTGACGGTCGCAGGAGCAGAGCGATTGGCCGACGGTTTTATTGGCAGCCCTTGGGCGCCGAACGCGGTCCGACGTAGGCGCAGGGGTGGCAGCCTTCGACCATGACCGCCTCGGCGATTCGTTAGTCGGGCAGATCCCGCAGCTGCGGGATCTGCCACTGGAGCGCCTCGGAGGGGTGGAGCCCCAAGCCAACATCGGGACGGGCCCCCTGATGGCTACCTGGCACCCCCGGGCTACCGCGATAGTGATGCAGACGGAAAGGTCGAGATGAGAACCGTGAGATCCGCCCAAGCGGTGGTCCTGGCCTCGATGTTGGGGACCGTCGCCACCACGGCCGTGGCCCCGGCGCAGATCCGCCCCTCCCCCCCCAAAGTATGAGCTGGGACGAGGCCCCGAACGCATTACTGGTCTCGTATCGAGACATCTGGTCAGCGATGGCCGACCAGGATCCGATTCCCCTGATCCGCGTCTTCGGTGACGGCCGGGTTCTCATCCACTACCCTGCCTACACACCGAAGGCCAGAGTTTACGAGTTGCAACTGCAGCCCCAGGAGCTTGAAGACCTGCTGCGGTCATTGCTGGGACAGGGTCTGGCGACGTTTGACGCTGACGCGGTGATCAGGCTGAAGAGCGCGGAGTAACGACGCAGTTGGGACGTCGCCATAGCCGAAGCGCGAGCACCTGAAATCTTCATGGTCGCGGACGACTCGACGAGTGTGTTTGAACTGCACCTCACTGACTACCAGCCCGCGGGCGCTGCCCGATCCGCGGGGGAGGTCCACCGCGAAATCTCTTGGCTGGGTCTGGGTATGGACGCGGAAAGATACCCGGATGTCGGGCCGATTTAGCGGTTGCGCGCCGCAGAGCTCCAGCTCCGGGCATTGCTCGATCGCGATGACATGAGGAGCGTCAGTCAATGAGAGGACTTTGGTTCGGTGTCACGATCACCTCGACCGCCTGCGTCTGCCTCTACCTCGCGCTGCTGCTGGCCGGTTCGGTGCGCGTCGAGGCGGGAGCGTTCGTATTCGCCGGCGAAGCCAACGGCGTCGACGTCATTACTCACCCGTCCAACTACACGGGCGCGGGAGGCGAGCTCACAGTCAGCGTCTGCATCCATCCGGCCTCGACCAACGCGGCGGCGATGGAGATTCCAGTCAAGAACATCGTCTCGCAGGTCAACGGCTTTGTCCCGGCATCGCCCAATCTCCTGTTCGGTGCCAACAACGACATTCCCTCCGGACAGTTCGATTTTGAGTCGCTGACTCTGCACGAGTTTGGCCATTGCCTGGGGTTGGCACATCCGAACCAGGGGGTCAAAACGGGTGTCTCTGGATCGAACACGAACGCGACGCAATCGACCGACGGCGCGGACAACATGTTCAACTTCAACGCCGGTGTCGACACGGTGGATGGCTCAAGCGACGACATCCGTAGCGATGACGCCAATCTCCACGACTTCGAGACCAGCGTCAACAATCCCTTCCTGCTTCCAGCCAAGGTCGACGCGACCAACTACACGCGCAGCCTCGCCAACCTGCCGGGGGGGCACACCTACCCGGCGAACGCGGCCCGCGCCGTCGGACCGCTCGTCGGCGTCGCCGATACGGAATCGGTCATGCAGCAGGGTCAGGGCAGTGACGAGGACCAACGGCGTCTCCAGAGCGACGATGTCGCGACCCTGATGTTCGCTGGCACGGGTCTCGACGAGACGGTCGGAGGCACCGACGACGACACCCTCAAGCTGGTCTATGCCGGCATGACCACGTCGTGCGACATCGTGGCCAGGTCAGATGCTGGCACCAGCTTCGCGAGCTGCGCATTCGGCGGAAACTTCTCGCCCCCCCCAGCCAACGATCACGTCGCCATCACGACCGGCACCTTCAGGTACAACGCGACCGCGGTAACCTGGTACTTCAATCCTGTCCTTGCCTGCGACGACATCACACTCGACTATGCTCACAACGCAACCATCGCCCACACGGCGTGTGGAGACCTCACGACCAAGACCGGGTTCGACGTCGGCGCCACGGGGAATGTCACGCTGACGGGCGCGCAGGTGATCATGGAAAATGGGACCGTGGCGACCGCACCCTAACCCTGGTGCAGGGTAGATAGCTTCCGGACGTGGCGTCCGGCAGGCCAGGCGCGACCCGGGAACATACGTATTCGACCGAGCGTCATTGCCATCCACGCGAAGCGCCAGCCGAGCGCCGACAACCGCTCACCGCGTCCCTGCCACTGGAGGACGACAGGGAGGACCTGCCGTATACAGGGCGAGCGCCTCCTGCAGTTCCGCCGCAAGCTCGACGGCGTTGGCGCGCTCCGCGACCGCGAGCAGTTCCTGTTGCCGCGCGGCGGCCTCATCGCATCGGCCGAGTTCGGCCAACGCCATGGCGACCGTCTCACCATGCGCCACGACCGGGCGGCGCTGGTAGAGGGACAGGGCCAGCTCGAGGGCACGGGTGCCGTCTCTTACGGTTGAGTCTGGAGCGGCCGCGAGCAGTCGCCCCAGGGCGTTGGCGGCGGCTTCCCCATCGGGCAGCGCCTCGAGACCCCGTTCCAGCGCCGCGACCGCCTCTCCATATTCTCCTTGACGACTCAAGACATCAGCCAGCCCCACCACGGCTCGCTCGTCGGCCGGATCGCTCTGAACGAGCAGGTCGAATTCGAGTTCAGCCTCCGCAACACGGCCGACGTCGAGCAGCGCCCGCGCATAGGCGCGTCTGGCCTCGACGTCGTCAGGCGCCGTCTCGACGGCGCCTGACGAGATATCCGAGTGCCCCCGCGGAGTCGCCGCCGCTCGCCAACAACACGCCGAGGTTGAAGCGAGCCGTCGAATCCGATGGGTCGATCGCAATCGCCTCCCGAAGCTCGGTCAGCGCTTGCTCGCGCTCGCCGGCCTGGGCGAGCGCGGTTGCCAGGTTGATCCGAGCCCCCCGCGCTCTCGGGCGCCGCCTCGACGGCACTGCGAAACGCCCTCACCGCACCGGCCGCATCGCCCGCACCGTAGGCGAGTCGACCGAGCAGCGCCTGGACACGCTCACCGCGGAGGAACCGGCGCCCTCGCTACTCGGACCGCCGTTGGTACGCTGGATGCGATCACTACCGACGCAGTTCGCGCCCCAAACGCTCGAGATTCCGTGCGCCGGCCAGGATGCCGTGCAGCCCGATATTGCCTTCGTGGCAGGCATACTCAAAGATGGGGCCATCGGTGCGCCGGAGCGGCATCAGGGCCGTAAAGGGTGCGGTGTACTCCGTCGGGTCCATGACGGTGTACTCATAGGCGACGGTGTCTGGGTCCAATCGGGTCAGGCGTTCGACCAGGTGCAGGTTCGGGCCCGTCAGCGAGCTGTCAGCGCGGAAGTTGGTGGTGTCGATGACCAGCGTGTCGCCCTCCCAGTGTCCGCGTGACACACCCTTGAGTTGGGCGAACGGGGGCTTCGCCGTGTCGTCGAGCGGGATCACCCGCACTTGATACGCCATCTCGTTCTGAATCACGACATGGGTGGCGGTCTGGAAGATCATCAAGTTGTTGTTATAAGCGCCTGACCGCAGCGGCGGGCCTCCGGTTGACGTGCCGAGACAACGGTCGGTCATCGTCCGGTTCTCATACGAGTCGTAACGGTGCGCCTCGGTGTAGGCGCGCTCTGCTTGCGACGCCAGACGGGCGGCCTCGGTTTGCGGCGGCCGCCGTCCGTTGGGCGGGTCGATGATCAGCGACGTCCGCTTGTCGGCGGTCAGCTCGATACCCCGCTCATACCAGAACTCGTTGTATGACAGCACGCCGCCCTCCTCACGGGATTGATACCCCGCGGTCGGCGCGCCGCTCTCTGGGTCGAAGAGGTCGCGGTTCTGACGCGTCCGCTCTGACGCTTCGAACGCTGCGGCCTCCTCGGGCGACAGGCTCTCTCGTCCCTCGAACTGCAATGGGCGCTGAAGCGGTGTCAGTGTGCGGAAGGTAAAGGTGCCAGAGATGTGCGGTTGGCCGTCAGGTGTACGCATCGGCGTCGTGCTCTCGCCGGACTGAGCGCTGACCGACACAGGGGTCATCGTAAGCATGACCGCGAGAGCAACGAACGCCGTGACGCATGTCTTCAACATCTGCAATCCCCCTGGATACCAGCCACGGCGGTTAGCCATGGCGCCTGACATCAACACAGTAGACGGCCCATCGCGCGAACGCAAGAGGAGCAGCACGTCGGTCCTGTGGTCTCCATTTGATAGCGAAGCGACGCTATCGGTGAGCCGCTGACGCGATGTCCGTGTATCAGGGAGCTACGGCCGCCCGCCATCGTGCGACCGCTGCTGTGATCTCCCGTCTGGCCTGCACGGGACGCTCGAGATGGTGGTTAACGAAATAGCAAAACAGGACCGGCGTGGCCGAGTCCGCATCGAGCACGCCGGCGAGCGCGACGGTCTGACGCAGCGTGCCGGTCTTGGCGGCCACGGGTGGCAGGCTAGGCCAGGCCGCCAGGGTCCCCTCTCCGGGCCCCGCGAGCGCATGCAGCAGGGTCTGGCCCCACCGCTGCTCGACCACATGGGCGAGCACCTGCACGAGAGTGGCGGGGGTCACCAGATTTGACGTCGAGAGACCGGATCCGTCCACGATGGACAGCTGTGGCGTCCCTAATACGTCGCGGTTGGCGTTGGGCCCGAGTCCACGCACGAAGTCCGAGATAACGTCGACACCGTCGTCGAAGCGACCGCTTCCCGTCACCTCCCTCGACAGCGCTAGCGTCAGCATATCGGCGGACCAGTTGTGGCTGCGCGTCAGGACCCGCTTGAGGAGGCTTCTGAGCGGGACCGACCGAAATTCAGCCAGCACGGACCTCTGCTTCTGCTCGACGACAGCCGCGGCTCGCCGCCGGAACCGCACGCCACCAGCGATGGTCACCCCAACGCTGCCCAGCGCATCCCGCAGTCGACGCGCCGCACGAAGTTCGGGCGCCGGATCACTGGCAGAGACGACGAAGGGCGGTTCGTTGATCGGGTATTCGCCGCGCAGCAGGAGGGTATCGGTGCCCCACACCGGTATGAAGTCGAGCGTGCCGGCGCCGCCGCGTTCTCGATCGACGGTATCGGCGTGGTTGACCACGTCCACGTCCGCTGGGGCGGTCACACGCGCCGGGTCGCCAACCACCGCCCCTGGCGCGACCCGCACCGTGACAGTGGCATCATCGACGGCCAGGCTGGCGGATGGCGTACCGTATTCGTACGGAAGATCCGCGAACCCACGATCTGTCGGATGTGGCCGACCGGGAAACCGACTCGTATCGACCACCAGGTCGCCGGTGACCTCCCTCAGCCCGCGAGCGCCAAGCTGTTGAGCCAACGTGGCGAGCGGCTCGGCAGCACCGCCGTCAAAGAACGCCTTCGACCACGTCGGGTCACCGCCTGGTTCGATAACCAGATGCCCATCAAGCACGCCGGCGTTGACGGCGCCGTCTGCGGTCAGTCGTGTGAACCAGCGATAGTCAGGCCCCAGGTGATCGAGCGCGGCGGCGACCGTTGCCACCTTGAGCACCGACGCTGGCACGAACAGCCGGTCCGCGTTGAGTGCGTCGACAACCTCCAGCTCGCCGCCACGCAGCACACGCACCGCCAGGTACCCCCGGTAGGCCCCATCGTCGCCGGTAGCCACGGGCTGAGCCTCGGCCATGCGAAGGGCGGACGCGGCCACGAGCGCCGCGGCGAGGCTGACCGAAAGAAGGGGACGTGACAGTTTCATGAAGACGGGCCACCCGTACAGCGCACTGACGCGCAGGCGAACCACCGCTCGTTGCCGCGACCCGGCTCGGATGGCCCCGGTATCTGGCAGCGAGTGTCTCGTGTCTAGCAATCAGGGCGCTAGTGGCAGCGCCAGGGCCACCATCTGCGCACCCTGCAGCGTCAAGACGATGAACTGGCGGCCCTCGACCGCGTAGGTCATCGGCGTGCCGAGCGGTCTGGATGGCAGAGCCACCTGGGCAAGCGGCGCGCCGGTAGCCTTGTCGTAGGCCACGAGCTGCGCGCTGTCACCCGACCCCGCCGGCCCCAGTCCGAGCATGACAAGGGTCTTGGTGATGAGGGGGCCACTGGTTGTCATCTGCCCGCCAAGAGGTGGAAGATCGAGACCGGCCAGCGCCGGGTGATTGCGGATGCGATCGCTGCCGACGCCGGTGGGGGTCTGCCAGGCAATCTCGCCGCGGTGCATGTCGTAGGCCGTCAGTCGACTGTAGGGCGGCTTGATGAGCGGCAGTCCTTGCGGCCCCGTCACGGCGGTTGGCCGGTCGGGGTGAAGGCTCTCCGGTCCGAGCTTGCCATTCGGCACATACCGAAGATTGGTATAGCTCGGCTTCCCTTCCACGAGCACCATACGGGTCAACCCGCTACGCGACGGCACGTAGAGAAATCCGGTCTCCGGGTCGGCGCCAGAGCCGCTCCAGTTGGCGCCGCCGCCGGACCCTGGCACCTGCAACGTGCCGTGCGTTCCATCGGCGTCGTACAACGTTTGAGGCGTGAACATCCCGCCGTGGGCGTACTGCTGCAGAATCTCGACCGCTTCGGCCCGCAGTTCGGGCGTGAAGTCGATCAGCAGGTCCTCGGACACGCCCTGATACTCGAACGGGGGTGGCTTGGTCGGGTGTGGCTGCGTCGGGGCGAGCACTTCGCCGGGCACCTCTGACGGCGGCACCGGACGCTCCTCGATCGGCCAGACCGGCTCGCCGGTGGCGCGGTCGAACACGTACGTGAACCCCTGCTTGCTGACCTGTGCGAGGGCCCGGACCTCACGTCCGTCCACAGTGATGTCCATCAACGTGGGCGCGGTCGGAAAATCCCAATCCCACACACCGTGATGAATAGCCTGGAAGTGCCAGACCCGCTCGCCGGTCTCCACGTCCACCGCGATGATCGACTGCGAGAACAGATTGTCACCGAGCCGCTCGCCCCCCCAGTAGTCATTGGTGGGTGCCGTCGTGGCCAGGTAGACGTGACCCAGTTCGTCGTCGCCGCTCAGCGTCGACCACACGTTGGCGTTGCCGGTATAGAGGTTCGACCCGTTCTGCCACGTATCCTCGCCAAACTGGCCCGCCTGGGGAATGGTGTGGAACACCCACTTCAGGTCGCCGGTGCGCACGTCGAACCCCTGGACCGAGCCCGGCGGCCACTCCTTGAGGGTTGGTCGGTCGGACATCGCGGCCCCAGAGATGACGGTGTCGCGCACGACGACCGGGGGCGAATTGGGAGACACGGTGTGCCCCTCGTTGCTGAACAGCGGGAGGTTGCCGCGCGTGGCCCGGGGCACGGCCGTGTGCAGGTCAGACTTGCCGTCCACCCCGAAGCTGTTGATCGGTCGACCGGTTCGGGCGTTGACGGCAATCAGGAAACCATCATGCGTGCCCAGCAGCAGCCGTTCGTCGGCCTCACCGTCGGTCCAGTAGGCCAGACCGCGTGTTTGCCACGGACCGACGATGCTGGCGTTCCCTCCGGTGGTGTAGGCCTGCGGGTTGTGGATCCACAAGGTCTCCCCGGTGACCGGGTCGAGCGCCACGACCTGGGCCAACCCGGTACTGAGATACATCACCCCGTTGACGACGAGGGGGGTGGCCTTGAGTCCGTTAGCATCGAGCGGCGGCAGATAACGACGCTGCAGGCTCTCGATAAGGGCCAGGTCCTCTGACTCCCAGGTCCAGGCCACGGTCAAGTCGCCGAAGTTGTCGGCGTCAATCTGACTGAGCGGCGAGTACTTCTGGCTCCAGTTCGTCCCACCATAACTGGGCCAGGCGCCTGCCTCGACCGACGTTTGCCCCACGGCCGCGTGGGCGACGCCACCCAACAGGACGACCGTGAGCCCCACTCGCGTCCACGCGCATGTTGTTCGCATTACCCCTCCGCACCGTGTGTCTGGCCGACCGAGCGTCGCACCCGTCACTACTCGGCTGTCCGTGTGCGCGCGAGTGCGATCAGTGCACGACGGTACTGGTCGGCACGTCAGCGGAGATCACCCGCGCCACCATCTGGGTCAGTTCGTCGGCGGCAATATCGAACGGACCGGCCGCAATGGCACCACTGGGAATCTCGATGGCAATGGCGACCCCCCCCTCTGTCTCGGTCACGATCCAGCTCAGGCCCCGGAGCGTCACGTTGCCCCCGGCGGTGTCGTCGCCGCTTGCCCGTGCGAACACCCGCAACGTGGCGAGCAGCACCTCGCGGACGTCCGCGTCCGCCCAGCCTGACGTCTCCGCCTCGTGCGTCACGGTTTCCGTCACTACCGCGTCGGTCCCTTTGAGCAGCACCTCTACGTCGAACGTCATGTCGTATGCCTCAGTTGTCTACGGGGTCAGTGCATCGAGCTGCAGGTGAAAGGCGTCGGGGTCGGTGACCGGCGCCTGACAGGCGAAGTCGCGACAGAGATACGCCGTGGGCTGTTGGCCGACCGCCGTCATCGCGCCGATCCACGGCAGGCGTTCCGCGACGGCACGCTGGTGCGTACCGGGCTCCACCACCAGGCTCACGGCACCTGGCAGGTAGTGTTGCACGAGGACACGCTGCAACGCGATGGTCGCGGCGGCCGTACGCCGTCCAACGAGAATGACCTGCGGAGCGCCGGTCAGTACCGTGGACGCCGCCGCGGACATCAATGGCACCACGCGCACCGCTTGCGGGGTGGTGACGGTTCGGCGAATCGCCCGCTCCAGGCGGGCCACGTGGTCAGCCGCGGCCTCTCCACCCGAGAGGTGACCCAGCGTCAGCAGATTCCCAGCCGCAACCGACCCAGCGGAGGGCTCTGCCCCGTCGTAGTCCTCTTTCAGACGTAACAAGACGGTCGGGTCGTCGCCGGTGGTACTGAACCAGCCGCCCCCCTCATCGTCCCAGAAGAGTGCATCCTGAATGGCCTGCAATTGGCGCGCCCAGTCGAGCCACCATGGGTCGCCGCCGGCTTGAAACAGTTCGAGCAGCCCCCAGACCACACACGCGTAGTCCTCGCAGTAGCCATCGATATCTGACCGTCCGTCGCGGAA
The DNA here is from genome assembly GCA_963934795.1 of uncultured bacterium. Taxonomy (GTDB): domain Bacteria; phylum Acidobacteriota; class Vicinamibacteria; order Vicinamibacterales; family UBA8438; genus UBA8438. The sequence goes on along the minus strand of CAWWAF010000013.1, from coordinate 43,434 downwards.
ACGCCGCAGGAGACGATCCCGCTTCGGGTCCCACAACCGGTGCCAGAGGAATTCGGCCGCACGCACCGCGGTCTCGAGCCACGTCTCGGCCGTCGCCTCGTCGGCGGGTGTCAGGCGTGCGGCGCGGGCGAACGCGGCAAGCATCAGTCCATTCCATCCGGCTAGCACTTTGTCGTCCAGGTGCGGCCGTGGCCGTGCGCACCGGGCCTCGAACAGACGGAGGCGTGCGGCGTCCAGCACCGAGTTCACGTCCTCCTCCGCCCGACCCGACAACCGCGCCACATCGTCGATGCCACGGGCGACATACAGCAGGTTCTTGTTCGTGAACTCGTTGTGCGGATCCTGTGGGGCGTTCCCACCGGGCTCAATGCCGTATCTCAAGCGCACGACATCGCTGTCGGCCGCGAACACGTCTTCGATTTCCGACTGTCCCCAGATGTAGAACGCCCCCTCGGTCTTGATGGCGCCGTCCTGCTCGGCCAGTTCGGGAGCGATGCTGTCGGCATCCTCAGCCGAAAAGAACCCACCATCCGCGTGCGACAGCTCGCGCTGCACGTACGACAATGTGTCCTCGGCCACGTGACGGAACGTCGGGTCACCGGACGCCTGCGACGCCTCTAGCAACGCCACGACGAGCTGGGCCTGGTCGTAGAGCATCTTCTCGAAGTGCGGCACCCGCCACTCGGCATCGACAGAGTAGCGGTGGAAGCCGCCGCCAATGTGATCCCGCATGCCTCCCATGGCCATGGCGCGCAGCGTCTCCAGCACCATCTGCAGAGCCTCGCGGTCTCCGGTGCGCGCATGTTCGCGCAACAGAAACAGCAGTTCGCCGGGACGTGGAAACTTGGGCGCACCGCCGAACCCACCGTGGCGATGGTCGAACGTCTGGCTGTATTCGCGTACCCCGGCCGCCAGCAGGGCGGCGTCGGGCAACGCACCGTCGACGTTTCTGCCGGCCTGCGCCTCGCGCAAGCGTGCCATCACGCTGTCGGCCGACTCCACGAGCTGGGCTCGCGACTCGCGCCACCGTGTGGCGATCTCTCCAAGCACCTCCGTGAACCCCGGGCGCCCCCAACGACCGGAAGGCGGGAAGTACGTGCCGCCGTAGAACGGTTTCAGGTCCGGCGTCAGCCAGACGCTCATCGGCCAGCCACCCGACCCGGTGGTCGCCTGGACGAAGGTCATGTAGACCCGGTCGACATCGGGGCGCTCCTCGCGGTCCACCTTGATTGGCACGAACTGGGCGTTGAGCAGCTCCGCAATCTCGGCGTTCTCGAACGACTCGTGTTCCATCACGTGACACCAATGGCACGTGGAGTAGCCGATGGACAGAAAGATCGGCTGGTCCCGCTCGCGGGCCAGCGCGAACGCCTCATCACCCCAGGGATACCAGTCCACCGGGTTATTGGCGTGCTGGAGCAGATAGGGACTGGGCTCCTGCGCTAGGCGATTGGACATGGTCGTTGGTGGTGGCGGCGTGTGGGCCCGGCGTCAGCCAGAGGCGCCGTCTGCGGTCGACTCCCGCCAGCGAGGATACGAACCAAGCGTTCGGAGCAACGGAGCGAACTCCGCCAGATGCGCCAAAGCTCGTGCGCAGGGCAGATCCTCGCGGCTGGCGGCCAGATCGGCGTAGAACAGATACTGGAAGGGTCGGTCTGGGATGGGCCGCGACTCGAGTTTCGTCAGATCGATATCGCGCAGCGCAAACACACTCAGCGCCTTGAATAATGCGCCGGCCTCGTTCGGCACGGTGAACACAATGGTGGTCTTTTCCGCGGACTCGACCGGGTTCTGCTCGCGACCCACGATCAGGAACCGCGTCGTGTTGTCTGGGTAGTCCTGAACGCTTGCGTCAAGCACTGACAAGCCGAAGACCTCGGAGGCACGCTGCGAGGCAATCGCACCGGTGTCGTGCAGCTGCCCGTCTCGAATCATCTTCGCGCTGCCGGCGGTATCGTAGGTCGCGACGATCTCCACGCCCTGCAGGGTGCGCAGAAACCGCTCACACTGGGCCAACCCCTGCGGGTGGGAATACACCCGCGTCAGCATCGAATGGGTCGTGCCGCCGAGCGCCAGCAAGTTGTGGACGACCGGCAGCGTGACCTCACCCACAATCGGCAATTCGTGCCGCAACAGCAGGTCGTAGTTCTGATGAATCGTGCCACCGATGGTGTTTTCGATCGGGAGGATGCCGTGTGTGACCGCCCCCTCCTCGACGGCGGCAAACACCGCCTCGAACGTCGCTCGCGGCAGCGGTTCCGCTGACGGCCGGAAGCGCAACGCGGCCGCCTCCGAATAGGCGCCTGGCTCCCCCTGATAAGCGATACGCATCGGGTAAGGATACCAGCACGCCTCAGCCGCAGGCGGCCGCGCGCTTAGGATCCGATCAGAAACGACTTGACCATGCTGACCGCCGATGCACTTCGCGCGACTGCGTCGTTCGTCGCATACATGCAGCCCGTATGTGCACGTCCCACGCCTGGCCGTGTCGAGTCCTTAGTCCCGACGAAGGCGCGCGTAGGCAGCACTGAACTCGACGCCGTAGAGCAGAATGACCGCCGAGAGGTAGACCCAGAGCAGAAACACTCCGATGGCGGCTACCGAGCCGCGAATGCTCACGACGCCCAGCCCGAGATACCAGGAGAAGCCATCGAGCGCCCCGCGCCACAACATGCCGGTCACCACGGCACCCACCCAGACATCGCCCACCTGTACATCCGTATTGGGAACGAAATACAGAATCAACCCCACCACGACGATGAGCAGGAGCGTGGCCGGGTATCGCGAAGCCAACTCAACCGCCGGCATCAACCCGGGAACATCGTTGAGCAACTGGCCGAACCAGCTGGTGGCCATCATCTCGGTCACGCTCGCCAGCACCAACGCGGCCAGCAGGAGGCCGCCCGCCGTCAGCAGCATCAGAAACGCGGATGCCTGGTGGCGGAGAAAACTGCGCCGCCGCTCGACCTGCCACGCGTGGTTGACGGCCGAACTGATCGCGCGAAAAACCCCCATCGCGGTCCAGCAGAGCACGACGGTCCCCGCCACGCTCAGGCCGATGCCCGCCCCCTGCACCTCGTTCAGCTGGGTGGTGATGAACTCGATGCGTCGAGGGAAGTAGCGCAGCAGCAGGTCGACCAGTGCCGCATGGTCCGCTGGGTCCCCGGTGAGGCGGCCCAGCAACGAAAACAGCAACAGCAACAGCGGGAAGATGGAGAGGAGGGCGTAGTAGGCGATCGACGAGGCGAAGGTGAGGTCGTCGCTCAGGCCCAAGCGGCGCAGCGCCACACAGGCGGCGCGGGCCGAGAGACCCGCGTGCCGACGCACCGCGCGCCCCAGACGCTGCAGCCCCCGGCGAGCGCGATACGACGCTGCACCGGGCGACGGCCCGGCCGCGCTCACTTGGCGGCTTGGCGGAGAGTAGACGCGTCCCAAGCCGTTCGGGCTCGACCCTCGCCGACGATGCTGTCAAGCGTCTGCTGTCCCTCTTTGGCCACGTCTTTCACTTTCGCTCCGGCATCGCGAGCACGCTGAAGCTCAGACCCGATCGTATCTAGCGCCGGCTCGATTTGTTCGCGCACGCGCTGACCGTTCTCGGTCATATAGAGATAGCCTACGACCCCGCCCAGCGCGGCGCCCAGCAATGACGTCAACAGAACCCGTGACCGTTCATCCATACCGTCAGCATACTGGATCAGATGCGACGGGACTACCCGGACTGCCAGGCCCGGTCGGACGCTATAATCCACCCATGCCGAACCCACCGGTCACCCGCCTGCTGAGCAAGGCCCAACCCGCCGCGGACACGCGACCGCATCCAGATGCGGTGCTCTGCGAGCGCTGCGGTGAAGAGATGTTTCGCATGCACGCGGTGTGGCGCTGTCCCAAGTGCCGGTACAAGACAGACTGCTGCGGCTGGTAACGTCGCCATGCGTGTCCTCCCGACCAGTCTCGACACCAACAGCGACGAGTTTCGCGCCAACGACGCCGCGATGCGCCAGCTCGAAGACGAGCTACAGGAGCGGCGCGCGCAGGCCCGGAAGGGCGGTGACGACGCCGCCCACCGCCGGCACCGGGACCGTGGCAAGCTACCGGTCCGCGAGCGCCTGACCCACTTGCTGGACCCACACACACCGTTTCTCGAATTGTCGGCGCTGGCGGCACACGGCATGTACGACGACGCCGCTCCGGGCGCTGGACTCGTCACCGGCATCGGGCGTGTCTCGGGCCGCGAAGTCATGGTGGTCGCCAACGACGCGACCGTCAAAGGCGGCACCTACTTCCCCATCACCGTCAAGAAGCATCTGCGTGCACAGCAGATTGCGCTGGAGAATCGGCTCCCCTGCGTCTACCTCGTTGACTCCGGCGGCGCCTATCTGCCGATGCAGGCCGACGTGTTTCCTGACCGCGAGCACTTCGGTCGCATTTTCTTCAATCAGGCGCGGCTCTCCGCCGAGGGTATCGCGCAAATCGCAGTAGTCATGGGCTCGTGTACGGCGGGGGGCGCCTATGTCCCGGCGATGGCCGACGAGACCATCATCGTCGAGGGCACCGGCACGATTTTCTTGGGCGGGCCGCCGCTGGTGAAGGCGGCGACAGGAGAAACTGTGACCGCGGAGGAACTGGGCGGCGCCGACGTGCACACGCGCCTGTCTGGGGTCGCCGATTACCTGGCCTCGGACGACGCCGACGCGTTGCAAACGGCACGCACAGTGGTGTCGACCCTGCATACGACGAAACCGCCGGCCTTCGACGTCACGTCGCCGGAGGACCCGCGGTACGACCCACGGGAACTCGGCGGCATCGTGGGCACTGACCTCCGACGACAGTACGACGCACGCGAAGTCATTGCGCGTTTGGTCGATGGGTCCCGCTTCGATGAGTTCAAGGCACGGTACGGCCCGACGGTCGTGACCGGGTTCGCCCGACTGCACGGCTATCTCGTCGGTATCATCGCGAACAACGGTGTGCTGTTCTCGGAGTCCGCGCTCAAGGCCACGCACTTCATCCAGCTCTGCACCCAGCGACGGGTCCCGCTGATCTTTCTGCAGAACATCACCGGCTTCATGGTCGGCCGCGACTATGAGCGCGGCGGAATCGCAAAGGACGGCGCGAAGATGGTGCATGCGGTCGCCAACACGGTCGTGCCGAAGTTCACGGTCGTGCTTGGCGGCTCGTTCGGGGCGGGGAACTACGGGATGTGTGGCCGGGCCTACGACCCACGGTTACTCTGGATGTGGCCCGCCAGCCGTATCTCTGTCATGGGCGGCCCGCAGGCGGCCGACGTACTTGTCTCGGTCAAGCGCGACCAGCAGATTCGCCGCGGCGGCGCCCTGTCTGAAGCGGACGAGGCGGCGATTCGCGAACCGCTGCTACAGCGGTACGACGAGGAGGGTTCGCCCTACTACTCGACGGCCCGACTCTGGGACGACGGGGTGATCGCAACCAACGAGACACGCGACGCGCTCGCCCTGGGCCTCTCCGTCGCCACCCACGCACCGATCGGCGAACCGTCCTTCGGTGTCTTCAGAATGTGAGACGCGCGTGCCAGGCTGGGACGAGGACGACATGTCGTGAGTATCCGCCGGCTGCTCATCGCCAACCGTGGCGAGATAGCGGTGCGCATCATCCGCGCCTGCCGCGAGCTCGAGATTGAGAGCGTCGCGGTCTGCTCGACGATCGACGCGCGCGCGCCCCACGCCCGGGCGGCTGACCGATGCGTCACCATCGGCCCGCCCCGGCCGATGGACAGCTACTTGTCCATCGGCGCCATCATCGACGCGGCACGGCAAACCGGTGCCGATGCCGTGCACCCTGGATACGGATTTCTGTCAGAGAATCCGGAGATGGCGGCAGCCTGCGTCAAGGCCGGACTGATCTGGGTCGGCCCACCGGCCGACGTCATTGCCCGCCTCGGCTCGAAGATCGAGGCGCGCCGCCTCATGGTGGCGGCCGGGGTGCCGGTGGTGCAGGGGAACACCCCACACGACCAGTCCAACGCAGGCTTGTCCGACGCGGCACGTCGGCTGGGGTTTCCCCTGCTCGTCAAGGCATCGGCCGGCGGCGGGGGCCGCGGGATGCGAGCGGTCCGCAGCGCCCACGAGTTCGCCGACGCGGTGCACTCGGCGCGCCGGGAGGCTCTTGCAGCATTCGGCGACGGCACGCTCTATATCGAGCGGCTGCTGAGCCGACCCCGTCATATCGAGGTCCAGGTGATCGCCGACAACGAGGGCCGCGTCGTACACCTCTATGAACGGGAATGCTCAGTACAGAGGCGACACCAGAAAGTCATCGAGGAGAGCCCGGCGCCACACCTCGCTCCCGAAGTGCGCGCCCGGCTCACGAAGGCCGCCGTGACCGCCGCCAAGGCAACCGGCTACCGCAACGCCGGCACTGTCGAATTTTTGGTCGAAAACGCCGAACAGCGTGGCCAGCCTGGCGAGGGTGGCAACGACTCCGTGGTGGCGTTTCTTGAGATGAATACCCGCCTCCAAGTCGAACACCCGATCACCGAGGCCGTGACCGGGCGCGACTTGGTGCACGCCCAGCTCGCCATCGCCGGCGGGGCGCCGCTTCCCTGGACCCAGGAGGACATACAGGTCCGCGGCCACGCGATCGAGTGCCGCCTCTACGCGGAGCGACCGCACGAGGACTTCACCCCTGACGCGGGCCGACTGCTGCGGTTTCAGGCCCCCATCGGGCCAGGGATCCGCGTCGACGCCGGAGTTGCCACCGGCAGCACGGTCTCAATGCACTACGACGCGCTGCTCGCCAAGATCGTGGCGCACGCCGACACGCGTGACACCGCGTTGGCCCGGGCGCGCGCCGCGCTGGATCGTCTGGTGGTCCTTGGTGTGCGGACCAATGCCAGCATGCTCTCCAGTCTCCTGTCTCACCCGCGCATGATGGCGGGCCACGTCGACACCGCATTCCTCGAGTCTGAAATCGACGCCTTGCTGACCGGTCCGGCCGCGGCAGCGGACGAGCAGGGACCGGCGCTCGCGCTCTCGGCCGCGCTGGCGTTGCACGAACGTCTTGAGCCGGGTGACCACCCTGGTGCTGGTACCCGAGCCGACGACGCGGACGACGACCACCAGGATCCGTGGCACACCCTCGGAGCATGGCGGCTGACATGACGACCCGACGGGCCACCACCGTGCAGACGCTCATGCGCAACGCCGACGTCGCGTCAGGCCAGATTCAGCTCGACGGCGTGGCCAGTCCGGTCGACGTGCGCCGCCTCGACCGCGACAGCTATGAGGTGACCATCGACGGGCACCGGTATGAGGTGATCGTGGCCAAGGGCCCCGACGCCGACTGGGGATGGGTGAACGGTCGGACATTCCGCTGGCCGCACATGGCGCAGCGTGAGGGCACTACCGAGACGCTGGCGGACGACGCCACGGGGGCATCAGCAGATATCGCGTCGACCATGCCCGCCACCGTCAGCCAGTTGGCCGTGACCGTCGGCCAACGTGTGTCCCGAGGCGACACGCTGGTGATGCTGGAAGCGATGAAGATGGAGCTTCCGCTGCGAGCGCCACGGGACGCCCAGGTCACAGCGATACACTGCGCCCAAGGTGACACGGTTGAACCGGGTGTGATTTTGGTTGAACTGGCCGACGTCGACACGAGCGCAAAGGGCCCGGACGGGTGACCTAGGCGCTGGCCGGCTCGGGGTCGGCCTCAGCAGCCTCCGGTCCCACCTCGGCTTCGACCGCCGTCACCACATCGGTGTAGGCCACCATGTCGATCGCGTCGTAGTCACCGGGGCATCCGAAATCGCGCTTGCCAGGCGCCGTCGGATTGCCGACGGTGACGCACAGTCCACAGCCGATGCACTTGTCGATCAGGACGGCGCAGACCCAGCGGTCGTTCGCGTCTTTGGCCTCGACAATGCAGTTCTCGACCGGGCAGGCTGCCTGGCAGATGGAACAGGCGAACGCGCCGAAGCAGGCGTCCGGGTCGATGACGGCGACCTTGCGAGGGGCTTTCTTACGGGGCGTGTTCTGTAGCTTCGTCCACATAACCGGGGGATTATACCTCAGGCTGCTCGGGGCATTCACCCCACGCTGGAACCACCAGTCAATTACACGGATTTGCCGCGACCGGCCACTGGCCAGATCACCTCGACGGTGTCGCCGCGCACGCCGTACATCTGGTCGTAGAGGTTCACCACCGGGTCGCAGTGCGACACGATGAGCTCCAGCTTGTCCCCCACCGCATAGGTCCGGCTGGCATTGGCCCCGTAGCGGATCGAGCCGTACTCGTCCGACCCGGAGGTGTAGGTGATGTCGGTCTCACCCGCGATGATCGGCCAGGGCTTGTTGATGGTGTTGGCCTTGGCACCCGCGTCGGTCGTCGCGCGCCCCTCGTACTGCGCGTTCAGCACGGTCGTCATGACCGTCAAGGCTGGCTCGAAATCGTTGTAGGCGTCCGGGTTGTCGGCGCCACCGATCGACAGATACTGCGCGTCCATGAACACGTAGCTGCCCACCTGGACGTCGGTCAGCCCAGGCGTCTCATGGTCGATGTTGTATGTACCGGTGCCACCGCCACTGAAGATGCCGTTGTCGAGCCCCGAACGCTGCATTTGCACGTGGGTCTGGGCCGCATCCTCCAGACTCGACAACGCCCGCGTCCGGCGCTCGGCGAACCCCTTCACGTGCTGGGCGCCGCCGTCGTAGCAGAGCATCCCCCGCAACCGCAGTCCCGGCAGCGTGTCGACCAGTTGTGCCAACTCGAGCGCCGGAGCCCCCGCGGTGATGCCACTGCGATGCCCCCCCGGGTCCACGTCGACCACGATATCGGCCACGACGCCAGCCTCCGCGGCCGCAGCCGACAGGTCGCGTGCGTTGGTCGGGGTGTCGACCGCCTGAATGAACCCGGCGCACCACTTCTTCAAATGCATCGCACGTCGAATCTTGCGAGGTGTGACGTTGACGGTCGTCATCAGGATCTGCTCGATGCCATGCTCGAACATCACCTCCGCTTCGCTGATCTTCGCGGTGCAAATCCCTACCGACCCGGTCGCCATCTGGAGCCTAGCGATAGCCGGACACTTGTGGGTCTTGGCGTGAGGACGGCTCGCGACCCCGTTTCCGGCGAGCGTCGTCTGCATGTGATCCAGGTTGCCCTCAAGCCGGTCCAGGTCGACCACCAGGCAGGGGGTGTCCAGGTCCCATTTGGAGATGCCCTCCTCCACGCGCTCATTGAACGCCATCTTGCGCACTTCGGCCTCGGTGTAGCCGTGGACCGTACGTGGAATCCACACCGACGCGGCTCCGGCGCCAGCAGCATGCAGGAAGTGACGGCGTGACAAAGACTCGGTCATCTGGTGATCCTCTCCCACCGGAGGGCAGACCGCAAGGGCGTGAGGCCAGCGCTCATCGAAAAACTTCACTCATGGGTCGGCCGACATAGCCGGTCATCTCCAGGTACCCGCGTCCCTGAATATCGCGCTCGCCGATCCGGCCGCGCACCGTCACCGCGCCTTCCCAATACGTCACACCGGTTGAATTAGCGGTGTCGAGTTCCTGGGCGTCAACGAGCGCCTCGACAGTGAGCTCAGCCTGTCGAGACGGGACCTCCACGCGCCACTCGACCGGGTAGGCGGCCCCGCTCGTCTGCGACGACCAGCGGCGGCCTGGGACGAGCCTGAACTGATCGCGGTCCAAGCGTGTGACGGCACCGTTCGCCCCGACCCACGTACCGGACGAGAAGTCGTCCGGCTCGCCGTCACCGCGACGAAATTCGTAGATCATGAGGTCCGTACCGTCATCAAGCTGCAGTGAAAACCAGTCCCATCCCACCTGCCCCGGCTCGAGAAACGTCGTCCCGAACTCATGGTCCATCCAACTGGCACCGGTCACGTCAATGAGTTCGCCATCGAGCCGCAGTTGCCCGGTTGTCGGCATCCGGGTCATCGAGTAGTAGTGCGAGGCATTCCCCGGCTCCGCCCCCTTGCGACTCAGTCCCTCGTCACCGTGCAGGGTCGGGGGCTTCCCCGCCTCGAGTCGCAGGTCGACACCGAAGCTGCCGTCAGCCGCGCGGAGCCGATGGGCCTCGCCATCGAGTTCGGCCCGCCAGTCGCCGTTCCACACATCGAGCGTGCGCTCTCTGGCGCCGGCCCAGCCCACGCCGCCGCGGTCGAACCGCTCCGCCGTCATGTGCTGCGTGGTCGAGATGTCGGTCACCGCCAGGTGCGCCATGTGCAGGTCACGAACCGCCCACCGGGAGGGGTTCGTCGGCGCCGGGTCGACGCCGATGCGAAAGAAGGTCACCTGATACCCAAAGCGGCGACCATCCGCCGCCTCCAGGTTGCCGGTGTAGTACCACCACTCGATCCGATACTCGGGGTGGCTGCCATGATCACGGGGAAATTGCAGGGCGTAGCCGGGTGCGGCCAGACGCCACCCATCCGCGGTGGTCGCGCGGGGGGCCTGGGCGGTGAGCCCCGGGACAAGCCCGCACATGAGCAGGGCGCAGACGGTGGCCCACACGGTCCTCGCTCGACCACGAAGCACCACGGGCAGGCCGATCATCGGGCCCCCGTCCCAGCAAAACCGGTGGCGACACGAGCGGGGTACAGGCCCGCGACGGCCGTAGCCACCGCAACCAGCACGGTCGAGCGCACCAGAAACCAGATCGGAAGGTCGAACTGAATGGTCCAGCCGAAACTCTGGACGTTGATCACGTAGATCAGAATCACCGAGAGCACGACCCCGACCGCGAGCCCCAGCGCCTGGCTGACCACGCCGAGCATCGCGGCTTCCAGCACCACCATGCGCGTAATCTGCGCGCGACCCGCTCCCACCAGCCGCAGCATCGCCAACTCCTCGCGTCGCTCCAACACCAAGGTCAGCAGTGTGGTCGCCACTCCCATGATCGCCACGAAAATCGCGATCGCCTCCAAGGCGTACGTGATGGCAAAGGTCGCGTCGAAGATACGCAGGACTTCCGCGCGCAACGTCGCATTGGTGTTGATGAACAAGCGGTGGTCGGGCCCCAGGCCGGCGAGCAGTTCCTCACGAACGGTCACCGGATCCGCCGCAGGGTCCAAATAGACGGTCAACCCCGCCGGCCGCTGGGCGCCGTAGTGACGCTCGAATGTCGATCGGTCCATGACGACCAACCCGCGATCACTCGAATAGTCGTAGTAAATGGCCTCTACTCGGAAGGGACGTGCCCCCTCAGGGGTCTCGAGCGCGATCGTCTCGCCCACGGCGACCCGCTGCTTCAACGCGAAGGCCTCGGACACCACCACCGCATCGGCGCCGACCGCCCGCGCCATCGCGTTGCGACCGGACTCCGGCTCCTTGAACAGGAGTCCTCCATGCTCCAGCAGCACCTCGAAATTGCCGGCGCCCAGGATGATGAGGTCGCCGTCGGCACCGTACGGCAGGTCGACGCTCTGAAACTGGTCGATAGCCACGACCGATTGATGCGCCGCGACCCGCCGCTCGGCATCGCTGGAGATCGTGGGGGACGGGCCAGCGGGTCCGCGACCGGCGGCGGACACGAAGAGGTCCGCGCGCAGCGTCTGTCCTACCCAGTAGGTCACCGTGTCGCGAAAGCTGCCGACCATGATCGCAATGGCCGCCAGCATCGCCAGGCTCACGACCAGGGCCGCCACCGAAACGGTCAGCCGCCCGACAGAGGCAGACAGATTCGCGTGTGCCAGCATCCCCTCGACCTTGAACCACCGCACGAAGGCCCGGCGTCCCACACGCCGTAGCCAGGTCAACAGGAGGGGCACCAGGGCCGCGCCTCCCCCCATCACGGCGAGTGTGGCGCCCAGGCCGTAGAGTGGCAACCCACCGACCGGTTCCAAGGTCGAGAGCCATCCCGCCAGCCCGAACAACACCGCGGCCACCAGCGCCATCCGCCCCATGCGCTGGCGCTGGTCTGAGGCGAAACGGTCGGCTCCACGCACAGCCGCAATAGGGGTCAGGCGGGCCCCTTCCAGCGCCGGAATCGCCGCGGCGGCCAGCGCCAGTGGGGTCGCCACGCCACCCGCCAGCAGCAGGTCAAACCAGGCCAGCGGTGGCACCGCAGCGGCGGAGGTGATGTAGAGCGCGTTGACGGTGGTGGAGGTCAGCCGGATCGCACCCTGGGCCAGGAGCCACCCAGCAGGCACCCCGACGGCGGTACCCAGTCCGGCGAGCAGCGCGGCCTCGCCGAGAAACAGACCGAGCAACTTGCGCCGCGTCGCACCCAGCGCGCGCAGCGTCCCGATCTCGCCTCTCCGCGAGATGACCGACACCGCGACCGTGTTGTAGACCAGAAACAACCCGACGACCAACGCGATGTACGACAGCGCGGTCAGGTTGAAATGAAACGCCGCGAGCATCTTCTCGACCTGACGGCCACGTTGCGCGGGACGCTGCACGCGGAGGCCGTCTGGCAGTCTGGCCGCGATAGCCTCCTCCGCTTCGTCGATGCCGGTGGAGTCATGCAGCTGAATCTCCACGCGATCCAACCAGCCGATCCGGTCGAAGAGCAGCTGCGCGACCGCCACGTCCAGCAGGGCGAGCTGTCCGTCGACGACCCGCGCCGGACCCTCGTCGAGCAACAACCCGCGCACCAGCGCGTCGTGCACGCGGTCGCCGATGACCAGCTCCACCGCGCTGCCGAGCTCAATCCCATGACGCGTCGCAAACCGCTCAGTGAGCACCACTGAACGTGAATCCAACAGCAACGCCAGCAGCTCCTGCGCGCTGGGGTCGCGGCCCCCACGCGCGAACTCCACCAACTGGTACTCGCGGAACGGCCGGTCTCGCAGCACGTCAATCCCGAGCACCTGAAGCGGTTGCTCGGTCCCGTCTGGCGCACGCAATCGGGCCGTACGGGCGATGAGCGGGCTCACGAGCCCGTAGTCGCGCAACCACCCGAGATGTTCGAGCTGGCCGTCCGGTACGCCGACGCCCGCCCCGACAATTTCCAACGAGGTCTGCCCGGCCACCACATCCAGGGCCGCTTCGAATCCACGGATCGAACCGGCGTTCGCCAGCCGGATGGCAATGACCACCGCGACGCCAAGCGTCAGGCCGGCCACCGTCGCCAGGCTGCGCCTCGGGTCTCGGACCAACGCGCGCACGATGAACTGGCGGAATAACGTCACAGGATCAGGCGTGAGGCAACGCCGCGTGAGTCGCCACGGCAGGGACGACCACGAGACCATCGCGCATGCGCAGAATCCGATCAGCGCGCGCGGCAATCGCCTGGTCGTGCGTAGCGAGCAACACCGCGACCCCGGTGTCGTCGTTCAAGGTGCGCAGGATATCGAGGACCCGGCGGCCGTTGTCAGTATCCAGATTTCCGGTCGGCTCGTCCGCAATGAGCAGCGCCGGCCGGTGGATCACGGCGCGAGCCACCGCCGACCGTTGCAACTCACCGCCGGATACTTGCGAGGGGTAGTGATGCAGACGATGTGAGAGGCCAACGGCGTCGGCGCAGGAGCGGGCCCGATCCGCGCCTTCCCCGGCGGAGACGCCAGCCAGCAGCAGCGGTAGGGCGATGTTCTCGCCTAGTGTCAGTGTTGGGAGAAGATTGAAGAACTGAAACACGAACCCCACGCGCTCCCGTCGCAGTTGCGTGAGTCCATCGTCGCCGAGACCGGCCAGCGGGACACCGTCGACCACCACCGAGCCAGCGGTCGGACGGTCCATGCCTCCGCACAGGTGCAACAGCGTCGATTTCCCGCACCCGGACGGTCCGACGACCGCCACACAGTCACCGGCCATCAGCTCGACACTGACGCCACGGACTGCAGCCACGCCACTCTCACCGTGCCCATACACCTTGCGTAGATCGTGCGCCTGGAGAGCCAGCATCAGTTCAGGATACCCCCGCCTGCCGCCAGCGGCGGGATACGGAACAAGGGGGCCGCCCGCCGCGGGCCGCGCTGGCGGGTTCGAATCACTCCGACGGCCGGTCGTCAGGAGCGGGTCGTCCGGCCACGAGCGCACGAGTTTCCCTGACCACGCGCTTCTCAGCCATCGTGGCCTTGAGCTGCTCCACGTCGTTCCTAAGCGACCGCATCTCGAAGGCCATCTCCCTCACGACTGTGACCAATGTCTCGAGCCGTGCGCGGTCGCGCTGTCCCGCCTCGGCATCGGCCTCAACCAGCGCGCGTCCCCGCAGGGCCGTCTCCGGCACCGTGTGGTCGTCCTGTCCCCGTCGTGGCGTCTGGCGACCTGCAGGAGCCAACCGCTCCTCCAGGTCGTTGAGCCAGCCGTCGAGGTGGCGATCAAAGTCTTTCACGTGCGTTCTGGGTCTGGTCGCCGTCGCGACATCATTGGGTTCGAGATCGTACGGATGCCCGTGGTCCGTCTCACGCCGCTTTTTTTCGCGGTGCGTCAAGTTATCGTACACGTGCGACATGTGCCACCTGGACGGGTGTGTGCGCTCCTCTAACGACCGGCGTCGCCGCCCAGATGCGGGTCGGCGACATACCCTCGACGATTACGGACGCGGTAATCGCCTGCGACGCGCACTCGGATCGACCGATACGTGCCATCCGCCGACCGGGTCGGCGTGTAGCTGAGCGTGTACTGATGGTTGAGTTCGTCCGCAATGCGAGCCGTCGCCGGCGCCAGCTCAGGACTGTCGTGCACCACCTCCGTGTAGCCGCCACTCTCCGTCGTCATTTCACGCAAGGCAGACGGGTTCACCCGATCATTGATCGCGCGAGTCTCGGGCGCATCAATGGCGATGGCGTACACGAACGCGTCGCTCCGGCGCAATTGACGCCGGACGTCACGCACATCCGCTCGGCTCCCGGTGTCGGCCCCGTCTGAAATCAGCACCACGGCGGCTCGCTGGTTCGCACGCGACTCGAACAGCGGCAGTGCCTCCATCATGGCATCGTAGATACTCGTGCCGCCCCAGGGAGGAATGGTGTCGAGACGGTGACGCACACGGCGCGGACCGAGCGTCCATGACACCTCCACCACCGGGCTGTGGTTGAACACAATCACGAATACTTCGTCGGCGGGGTCGAGACGATCTGCGAGAAACTGGTCAAGCGCGAGGCGCGAGTCGTCGATGCGCTGGCCAGACATGCTCTGACTGATGTCGAGCACGACCCCGAGACTGAGCGGCACCCGATCGCGCGTGAAGTGGGTCAGCGTTTGGAGGCGTCCGTCCTCGAAGATCTCGAAGTCATCCCTCTCAAGGTCTGCGACGAGTCGGCCGTCCGCATCAGTGACGGTCGCCGTCACCTGCACCACGTCCACACCGGACCGGAAGATGTCGGTGCCGTCGTTGCCACGCTGAGGCCCCGGTGCCGCGGCCAGCGCCACGGCGGCTAGCGCGAGTGATACGAGGGTAATCGACGAGTGGACGTGGAAGGGAGCCTTGGCCATGAAACTCGCCGTCTCCATTCTACGCGAGCGTCCGCGCGCGCGTCACCGCATCCACTGTGCCGGCCCGAGACGGCCGCATCTGTCAGCCGCACACGCGGCGACACCAGGCGGTGCGATCGGAACAGCGGCTCAGTGAAGACTCCAGCCCACGTAGAGTCCGAGCGCTTGAATGTCCGGGTTCCGTCGACTGCCGTCGAGTCCATTGTTCGACACGTGGAGCCACCGAGCCCCTCCCAACAGATCGAGACGGGGGGATACGGGACGCAAGAGACCGACACCGGTCTGCGAGATGAAATTGAATCGAGTCCCCTCGTTTGGTACGATACCGGAGGCGTACGAGAGCCCACCGCCACCCTCGAGGAAGACCACCGTCTTGCCCAGATGGAAGGCGCTCCACCGAGCCAGCAGGTTGACCGCCGGCAGCACCACGTCCTTCAGCGGATCCTGTCGAACATGCAGCAGGTTGGTCTCTATCCCTATCGCCCACCGTGGCGTGAGCTGCCGAAACGCACTCGCCGACGCGCCCACGAGCCGTTCTCGGAACACGTTGAGGTCCCAGGACTCACGGAAGAACGAGCCGCTCAATTGCAGTGACCAGTCCCCCACCTGAGGCCCCATGGGCGCGTCGGAGGCTTGGCCGGAAAGAGGCAGCTGTTCAGCCGGCTCCGGGCCGTTCGATTGCGCGGCCCCGCACAGTGGGACGGCCAGGGTCGCTACTACGACGAACGTACGCATCACCATCGCTGTCAACCGACCACACTGTACCAGCGTCGGGTCTGCCGACGCCGCCGTTCAAGCCAACAAGAGAGAATCTGTGGAAGCAGGGCTGTACACCTTGTGGGCTCCCCGATTCAAGCAGAACCTCTGTTGGGGCCGCCCGCCATGTCGCGCTCAAAAAAAAAGCCCGGACGCTACCGCGTCCAGGCTCTCCTCAATCCGTCCGTCGAAATTATCGACGGTCCACCCTTTATTCAGGTTCCGTAGCGTCGCGACCATCGGCCGGCGCACCGGTTCCTGACGAACCCATGAACAGCTTGCGTCCGTCTTTGAATGTCAGGTCTCGACCGTTCCCCTTATCGGAACCGTCCTTTGCCTGATAGCCGTCAACGATGATCTCGGTGCCTGGAAGCAGCGAGTTCTTCGTGAAACCACGGCGAAGTAGCGTGTTGGGAGTTCCGCCCTCAACCATCCACACAGTCCCATCCTCAATTTCAAGATGAACCCATGCGTGCGGGTTGATCCACTCCATCTTCACCACTGTGCCCTCGAGATGGATTGGACGGTTGGCGTCAAATTCAGCCGAGAACGCATGATGCGCGACCACCGGCACGGTGGCCAACGCCATGACAACCCCAGCCAAGACGATGGCAATGTTTCTTCGCATCTAATTCGCCTCCAAGATGTAGAAAATAGAACCTTCTTTGATTATCAACATTTCACACGCTGCCGTCAACACCGATACGAGGTGATGACGACAACGTGAAACTCACTCTATCTACTGCGGCGGTTCAAGGGCGATCTGGCGGTCAGACCCGTGGCCACTGGCACGGTAGGTTGGCGTCAGATCCGGGTCCTTGCGAAGGTGCCCGTACATCAACTCCTCAGCAAACTCGACACACTTGAACTCGAGCAACTGCATGTTCTCGTCGATCCGGCGATACAGCGGCAACTGAATGGTCCAGGGCCGCGTGTAGGTCTCGGGATCGGTGATGGTCGCCTCATACATGAGGTGGTTTTCGCTCAGCGCGGTGTAGCGCTCCACCACGTGAATCGAGTTGCTGTGGTGGTTGCCAGACTGGTCCAACCAGGTGTCCGGCATTTGCGCCGTCACATCGATGACCAGGGTGTCGCCGTCCCAGCTACCGATGTTGTGGCCCATCCACGAGTCGACGGGCGCTTCGAAATCTGGCCGGTCCATGTAGACGATGCGGCTCGCACTCGCGAACTCGTACGCCAATAGCACGTACTCAGGGGTCTGGACCAACTGGAACGGAAACGGCATGTAGGTAGCGCGCGGCACACCAGGCATGTAGCACTTTGTGGCGGGATCGCGCTCCAACCAATGCTGGAGGTTCTCCTGCTGCTTCGCTCGGGCTTCGGGTCGATACGGAATTTCACCACCCTGGACGATACCCAGTCCGCCCGGAATTGCGCCGTGAGCCGCCATCTCAACGACCGGCCCGAACCGCGCCGCATGCGGTTCGACGTCGAAATGCGCACTGCTAACAGCCTGCCAAATACCATTCAAATCAGGCTTGCCGTCTGCCGTCTGTGGCGCCTGATAGCCCTGCTGCCCTTCGACGGACTGCACCGTGAAGGACATGCCAACCGCCACGACGGCAGCCGCCGCGCTGGCAATAATTGTCGTTCTCAACCGATTTCGCATCTTGCTATTTCTCCTTGCACGCCCTGCGCGTGTCTGACTGGCATGACCCTCAGGCCACTACAGCGTCGCTGTCCCTACGAGAGCAATCCGATCAACCGAGCCCCAATTGTCACGCTTGTCCAGAGCGCGATCGAGGTTATGCCCACCACTTTGGGCCACACAGGACCAAAGTGTCCTTCTTCCTTGGACGCAATTCTTTTTCGCACGACGAACGTGACGATGGCGCCGAGGAACACCATCTCCATTTTCCACCAAAAGAACGGGCTGTAATACTCCTTCAGCGCCGTCGACATCATCTGCGGAATACCGGACACGATGAGCGCAACGAAGCTCCAGACTAGCCACGGCTGGGCCGCACTCGCCAGTTTCGGAATCGACGATGAGGTGAGCCCACGACCCAGGAGCCGCAAGTCTACAATCAGCAGCGCCCCGGCGAACACCGCGACTGAGATCAGATGTATGCACTGTACGATCGGCGTCGGCCAGATCGACTCCAGAAAAAAGGCTGCGAACGGCTGCGCCTGCATCCACTGAAACAACGGTTGGAGCGACATAGTGAGTGTTTACCCTAGCCCCAGATCGATCCACCACTGGGGAACCAATCCGCTGTAGGCCGTCATCCGCCCGGTGGCAATCACCCCGGCCCAGAACGCCAACGATACGTAACCGGCCATTCTCGCCTTCAGCGGAGCCACCGGATCGTTGTCCCACTGGTCCACTGTCTTCTCGATACTCAGGTGAAAATACGCCGCGTTCGCGACAAGCGCGAGGAGCATACCCATCTTCAGCCAGAACCAGAAGTTGGGATAGTAGCGCATCGGCTGGCTGTACACCATCAGCAGCCCGGTCCCCGCGTTGACCGCCGTCCCGGCATACAGCCACGGGAACAGGCCGGACTGGACCTTGGACACGGGAATCCACTTGAGTGCCATCCCGGCCAGACGCATGTCCCAATAGCTGATGATACCGGCGACCACCCCCATGCTCACGACGTGGGCGGTCAGCAGGTAGACGTACGCGTTCAACGATTCACGCCACGCCACACTGCTCGGCAGTTCGTTTACAAACTCAAACAGGCTTCGTAGCATCAGCAGGTCCCCTCAGCCAGTGCATCGTGCGTCGCTCATTCGGTCCGTAGTCCGCACTATGGAGCGGTGCAACGATTTTCCTCGGGGTAACGGCGATAGGCGGTGTGGCAGTTCTCGCACGCGCCGGCGACCTCATTGGTCATCTCGGACATCGCCTCGAGATCTTTCGTCTGAGCTACCTCGTAGGCACGGCGGCCGACGTCAACCAGGTCCCTCGTGTACTGCATGAAGGCCTCGTCGCCCAGCGGCACCGGCTTGCCGTTTTGGCACAGGCGCCCCTCCATGGCAATCAACTGCGCCGACTCGGCGAGCGCAATCGCGGCAGTCTCCACCAACGGCCACCCGGTGTAGATGCCCGCGAAGGTCGCAGAGACAGTGCCGGTGCCCGATTCCTCAGGGGGCGCGTCCGGATCGCGGGACTGGGTGTCGAACAAGATATTCGAGTTGGGAAACAGAATGGCGCGCATGACCTGCGCGAGATCCCCGACCGGCTCGCGGGCAGGGGCTTGCGCCTGCATCGTCGTCGCGCTGGAGAGCGTGACCACCATCACCAGCATCAAACCAAGAAATCGCATATCGGAAACCTCAGGTGGCACGCGAGACGACTCAATGTCCCCTCGCGACCCCGGCTGCGACCGGCTTCACAGCCGACGCCCGCGAACAAAAAAGAACCCGACCGCCAGGGGGCTCTGTCCCCCTCCCGACCGGACGCACGGCCCACCACAGCGCGGTGGCGCGGAGTGTACCTCGCGACCCGCCAGACGTCAAGACGACAGGATCCGGCCCGCATGTCGGCGCAAACGACGCCATCCCTGCCGAAGTGAGGTAACACTTACCAAAATACCTCCAAGACTCAGCAGAATGACCACGACGTCCCACAGCGGTCGCTTGGCGTACAAGAACTGGAAGTCGAGACTGTGCAAACCGTGATACAGCCAGCGATTCAGTCGCGTGAGACGTTCTTCCTTTCGCGCGATGGCACCGCGGAACGGATCGAAGTAGAGCCACGTGGCCACCGCGTCGCCGTAGCGCACGCGCAGCACCGGCAGCGCACGTCGATCGTCCCGATCGTAGTAGTAGTCGTCGTAGCTGCGCAGCCAGGTCGCGTCAACGATGGGGACCCCGGGCATGGCGGCCTCGGCGAGCCCCTCAAACACGTCGTTCTCGAATCGAGAAAACGCGCCCTGCTCCGGACGCAGGACCGACACCAGCCGCTGCTCGGAGGTGCGTGCCGTGGCGAGCGTGGCCAATGTCGTCGGCAGTGTCGCCACCTCGGGTCGAGGCCGAGGGTCGCTCGCCAGCAAATAGGGCTCGCCGCGAAAGTGGACCACTTCGAGCTCTCGTGGTTCGAACACCGTGGCGATGACGGCGGCACCATCCCGTAATCCCGACACGGTGAGCGGGCCAAGACGGGGAGCGCCGCCTGCTACGGTCTGCCGCTGCAGACGGGTCGGTGACGTGCTGGGGGGCCACCCCCACGGCTCCATTGACAGGCCGCCGCTCAAGACCCAGGTAAAGGTGAACACCCCGAACACAAGGCCCCCGTAGTGATGCCAGCGCATGAGGCCGGCATAGGGCGTGTGCGACGCGCTGCCACGGAGCCGGTACCGTCCAGCCGGGGATACCCGCCACAGGCCCCAGAGCAGCCCGGAGGCGGCCACAACGCATCCCAATATTGAGAGCCAGATCACCAGGTCCGACCACAGCGCTGTCTGCGAGCGCAGCGGGGTGAAATACAGCCAATGCAGGACTGCGCCGGCATACGCCCACCGGCGGGTCCGCCGGGTGGTTCGCATGATCGGCTCGGCGGTGCGGTCCGAGACATACAGCACCGTGTCGGCCCCGTCGTTGGCTCGCACACGATGCAGCGGGAAAAATGCCCGACTTTGCAGGGTCCACTGGTCCGGTGTCGTGAGGCGGGTATCGTAGGTCGCCGTCTCGGCGTGGGTCGGGTTGAACTGGCGTACAACCGCCACCGCCTCCGCGTCCGACAGCCCGCCGGCGAGCGTGCCGGTATCGGCGTAGAACATGGACCAGCCGTTGGCTCCGGAGAACCGATACACGGGCCGGTCGCCGTGCATACCGACCAAGACACTGGAGGGAGTGAAACCGGCCTGGACGGCCGCCTCATTGACACCGACGGTCGCCCGCCCGAGGTCCAATGGCGGGGCACCCAGAAGACGCTCGTGCCGGGTCAGCTCCGGCATCCCGGCGTACATCAGCACAATACCGGACACGAACCAGCTGAGAAACAGCAGGCTCCCGGCAATGCCCAACCAGCGGTGAAGGTAGATGACGAGGCGACGCCAGAACGTAGACGTACCGGACACCGAAGGACCGTTCTGGGCAGCAAGCGACGGAGTCAGCGGCGCCACGCGGGCTCAGGGTTCAGGGGTAACGGCGCGGCCTCGGTCCGCGTCGTCAATCCAATACACCCCGTGACACGTATTGCAACTGTTGTACACGGTCTCGCCCAGATCGAAGATTTCCTCGGCATCCTCAGCCTCGGCAGCGGCGAAGGCGAGCATCGCCGCATCGGCCATCCCCTGCGACATCTCGATCCATTGCTCCTGATCGCGAGCGCGGCCGTCCATCATCAGCAGATTCGCGGTCTCGGCAATGGCCATCGCACCCAGACGCACCTGCAGCCAATCTTCCTCGGTCTCCGGCTCCCAGCGCGTTTCACCGGTCTCGTCGATGACGGTCCCCACGGCGTCCCACAACAGGTCGGCGGCCGGATCTACCATATTTGCCATCAACATCCGAACACTGGTGTCCGTACGAAACGGCGGTCCCTCAGGCGCCTCCTGAGCGCAGGATCCCGCCATCAGCGCGGCCGCCACAACCAACCCCATCCTCGTTCGCATCTTCTCTTCCTCTCGCCCAGTGGTCGTGTCCACGCCGCTCGCGCCAGGGTCCGCCCGGCACCCGTTCTTGTGCGCAGTCTCGGAATTATAGCGCCCTCATCCGTGCGCATCATCCCAAAAGGCAGGACGGGACCTTCGTCGCGGGATAAGATGCCGCATGTCTATATCGACACGAATCGGGTGGAGCGCAACCGTCATCATCTTGGCGTCAGCCCTCGTCCCGGTCGCGAGCGCCCAGCAACCGGCCTCCAGTGCTCCGCTCGTGAGCGCCGAGCAGTATGAGCGGTGGCAGACCGAACTCTCCAACTGGGGCCGTTGGGGACCGAACGACGAGCTCGGCGCCGCAAACCTCATCACCCCGGCGAAGCGGGCCGAGGCGGCCAACCTCGTGAGCGAGGGCTTCACGGTGTCGTTGTCGTCAACGGCGCAAACATACGAGAGTCTCGATAATCCCTGCCCCATCGCGTGGTCGATGGTCCGTGCGTCGCGCGCCTCGGCCAGCGACACGGTGTCCTACCCCTGCATCCATGGGCCAGGCACCACCCACCTCGATGCGTTCGCCCACATCTTCTTCGACGGCAAGATGTGGAATGGCTATGACGTCGAGGGACTCGTCACGATGGAGGGCGGCGCCGCCAAGAACTCCATCATGGCGGTCAAGAACGGTCTTGTCACACGGGGCGTGCTCTACGACATTCCGCGGTTGAAAGGTGTGCCCTATCTTGAACCGGGCACCCGCATCACGGTGGCCGACCTGGAAGCGTGGGAAGCGCGCACAGGCGTCAAGGTTGGTTCGGGGGACGCGTTCTTGATTCGATGGGGCCGCTGGGCCCGCCAGGACGCACTGGGCCCATTCGACACCGGCGCGGAAGCCGCCGGACTGGACAACAACGTCATCCCGTGGCTCAAACAGCGGAACGTCGCGATCGCCGGCTGGGAAACCCCGGGCTATATGCCCCAGCCCCCAGGCGACATCTCACGGCTGGCGCTGCACAACTTCGCGTTGACGATTCTCGGCATTCAGGTGCTGGACCGCGCCGACTTCCAGGCGCTGGCCACGGCCGCGGCCGAACGCGAACAATGGGAATTCATGGTCACCATCGCCCCGCTCCCGATCCCGAACGGCACCGGATCGCCAGTGAACCCAATCGCGATGTTCTAAGGTGCGCGTCAGGCGGCCACAAAAAAAGGGGGGACCGCCCTTGCGGTCCCCCTCTCTATTCTCTGCGGCCCTGTCCAGTCGCTAGTTACTCGGCCAGACCACGCCCTGATTCGGGGCGCGAATCGCGCCTTCGCCCTTGTATACGAACTTCTGGAGGCGCTTGCCCTCAAACGTCTCGGTGACGTAGATGTTCCCGTGTGAGTCGGTCATGATGCTGTGAGCGCCGTAGAACTGCCCTGGCTGGCGTCCGCCGTCACCGAAACTGGAGATAATCTCCATCTCTCGACGATCGATGATGTAGACCTTCTCGTTCACGCCATCCGCCAGGTAGATGTACTTCTGGTCTGTGTCGCGCGAAAACGCGATATCCCACACGGAGCCGGCGCCCAGCGTGTCCTTCGCCACGAACAGCTCCTCAACGTAGGTGCCGTCCTTCTGGAACACCTGAATCCGGTCGCCCACGCGGTCGCAGACATACACCAACCCGTCATTCGACAGCTCAGCGCAGTGCACCGGAGTCCGGAACTGCTGGGGTGGCTCCGCGTTCGGATCATAGCGACCGAGATCGGAGTCGTCCGGGGTATTGCCGTAGGCACCCCAGAAGCGCTTAAAGGCGCCGGTGTCGGCATCAAGCACAACAACGCGCTTGTTGAAGTAGCCATCGGCGATATACGCCTCGTTGTCTTTCGGGTCCACGTAGATCTTCGCGACGCGGCCAAAACTATCGGTCGAGTTGCTGTCCGGCACTGCCGACGGCTGCCCTGTCGTTTCGCTGACCGGACCGGTCATGCGGGCTCCGGCCGCTCCGACCTGCATCAGGAATTTGCCGAATCGGGTGAACTTCAACAGATGAGAGTCTGAACCGCCGTTGCCACCAATCCACACATTGTCCATGTGGTCGACAAAAATGCCGTGATTGGACACGGGCCATTCGTAGCCCTCTCCGGGTCCGCCCCAGGAACCGACGAGCGTACCGTCCTGATCAAACTCGAGCACCGGTGGCGCGGGCTGGCAACACTCGGCCGCCACCGGCGGGTCCTGCGCCGCGGGCACTTCGCCTGCGGCCAGCGAATCGCCGCGGTGGATGATCCAGATATGATCACGGTTGTCGACGGACACGCCGATCGTGGTCCCCAGTAGCCAGTGGTTCGGCATCGGTTTCGGCCACAGCGGGTCCACCTCGAACATCGGACCGTACACCATGTCGCCCTGCGCCGCCTCCGTAGAATTGAGCAACGCCTGACCCAACCCAATCGCCGCAACCGCAGTCAGACAGGCCACTGCAAGCGCAACCCCTCGACGTCCTTTAAGTGTGTGCATCCTTCTCCTTCTCCGCCATCGAGCCGTGACCCGTCGGCAGCCGTGTTGAAACAACGATCCTCTGGCATGCGTCAGGCAGATGCAAGTCCACCAGACGCGTCCCCGTCACGGGAGGGCGCTCGACGCACACCCGTCCGAGGTCGGGTCGAGCACACAGCTCACCAGCTCGAGGTCAACCTCAACCCGCATGGCAATGTCTCTGACGACCTCGATTTCCGTGGCCGAGACGTGTCCGTCGGCCCGGTCGGCCAGCAAGTCGGCACGAAGGTCGCGGTCGCCCGCGGCCTGCAAATCGGTGCGTGGTGTCATGTCATGAGGACCATCGGCTACCGGCGCCACGCTGCGTGCCGCAACGACGCGGTCTGCCAGGACGGCATCAATCCCGAAAATTGGTGAACTGAAGCGGCATATCGACCTTCTCAGCTTTGAGAAGGCTGATGACCTCTTGCAGCATGTCGCGCTTCTTGCCAGTCACGCGGAGCTGATCGCCCTGAACCGCCACCTGCACTTTGACCTTGGCATCCTTGATGGATTTCATCAGACGGCGCGCGAGGTCGCTCTCGATGCCTTGGCGCACCTTCACCACCTGCCGGGCGTCCGCCACGCTCTCCTGCGCGTCCTCGCGCTCGAGACACTTGACGTTGACCTTACGGGACACCATTTTCGCGGTGAGAATGTCGTACATCTGACTCAGCTGGAACTTGTCCGGCGCTGTCATCGTGATCGCCGAGCCGTCCAGCTCGAACTTCACATTCTTCCCTTTGAAGTCGAACCGTGTTCCGACCTCTCGGGTAGCCTGATTCACCGCATTCAGGACTTCCTGCATATTGACTTCTGAGACGACGTCGAAAGATGGCATATCTGACCTTGGCAAGCGCGAGAGGCGTCGATCATATCCCCTAGCGCCACAAAAAAATCGTCCGGAGGGCCCATCATGGCAGTCCCCCCGGACGGTGAACAGCGGCCTGTCGCCCGTGAGGGCACGGGCCCACTTACTTCGGCTGCGGCACAACGCGGATGTAGGGCAGCGGCTGCTCCCATCCGTCTGGATAGGTGGCCTTCGCCTCCTCATCGGAGACCGACGGGAGGATGATGACCTTATCTCCCTGATTCCAGTTGGCCGGCGTGGCCACCTTCTTCTGCGCCGTGAGCTGGCACGAGTCGAGCAAACGCATGATCTCGTTAAAGTTGCGACCGGTGCTCATCGGATAGGTAATCGTGGCCTTGATCTTCTTGTCTGGACCAATCACGAAGACCGAACGGGCTGTGGCGTTGTCGGCCGGCGTGCGTCCCTCGCTGGTGTCGCCGGCGTCGGCTGGCAGCATGTCGTAGGCCTTGACGATGGCCAAGGTGGGGTCACCGATGAGCGGATACCCGACCGCGTGCCCCTGTGACGCTTCGATGTCTTTCGACCACGCCTCGTGTTTGCTCACGCCGTCGACGCTGATCCCGAGAATCTTGCAGTTCCGCTTCTCGAATTCGCCCTGCAGGCCCGCCAGGGTACCCAGCTCCGTGGTGCAGACCGGCGTAAAGTCCTTCGGATGGGAGCACAAGACCACCCACCCGTCGCCGATCCACTCGTGAAAATTGATGGTGCCCTGCGTCGTTTTCGCCGTGAAATCCGGCGCAGTACTGTTGATGCTCAATGACATGATGTTCTCCTCTACGGTTGTTCGCTTCGTCTTCAGGGGGTCAGCGGGGCAGGGCGTCAGCGGGTCGACCCCGTCTACTTGACGACCCAGAGTGTCAGCGACTCCTCGTCTTTGACAAACATTCGGTTCCCGGACAGCGTCGGAAGCGTCCACGTGGAGCTATCGGCCACCTCGTAGCGCCGGACGGGCTCGAAGCCGGTTCGACTGTGCTCCACGATCACCAGCTCCGCATCCTCCTCCAGCGACAGAATCGTCGTCCCGACGTTGAGGATGGCAGCGTTGTCGGCCTGGCGCGGCTCGCTGGTCCACAGCACGTCGCCGTTATCGAGATCGAGGCCGAAATACTGGCCGCTGTTGAGGTGTGACAAGCCGAACAAGACGCCGTCGACCACAACCCCGTTGGTCATGTGCAGTGACACCTCATCCGCGTGCCAAACGTCCTCCGTCGTCCACGCGTTGCCTTCTCGAACAACCCGAAACCGGGTAATGCCATTCCCGCGACCGGACTCGATGACATCCCCCTGATACAAGCGCGGTGTCTGGGACGTCGTGGTCGACTGGGTCGTGTAGGGCCGGCGCCACAACAATCGACCGGTGTCGGCGTTGACGCCCACAAAATTCTCCTGCGTAAAGGTGATGACCTGGCGAACGCCCTCGACCTCGACGACGATCGGCGACCCATAGGCCGGCCCGTCGCCGTCCCACTGCCACCGCACCGCTCCGGTGGCGACGTCAAAGGCGGTCAGCGCGCCAGCGTCCTGACCGCCGACGTGCAGAATGACCTGGTCACCATCGACATAGGGAGACTGCCCGGTGTGGTACAGCGGCTCCACTGCATCGGGTGGCCGCTGCCACAGCTGGTCGCCGGTAGCGGCGTCAAAGGCGGTCACGATACCGCTGATGCCCAGGGTGAAGAGGCGTCCGTCGGCGTACGACGGGGTCGATTTCGGTCCCGGCCCATGGTTGCGGGTCGCCGCCATCATGGTGAACGGCGCGGGATAGCGTGTGACCCAGCGAGTCTCCCCTGACCCTGCGGCCAGCGCCATCATGACCTCGTCGTCGCCTTGACGGGTGAACATGTAGACCACGTCACCGATCAGAATCGGTGACGCGTAGCCGAAACCGACCTCGACCGACCACTGCTCGTCGAGTCCGGGCGGCCAGACAGACGGGACGTCGAACGCCGTGACCGACCCGTCTCGGCTCGGTCCACGCCACTGTGGCCAGTCCTGCGCCCAGGCCTGCGGCACGATGGTGGCGAGCGCCGCCAGCGTAGACAAACCAACACCGATGCGTTTACTCATGCTCATCTGGATTCTCCACCCAGCGTTGTCCGGACCGCGGGAGCGCTGCATGCGACCGGCGCTGTCACGACGGACCACTAGAACCGAAACAGATACTGCACCTTCATGAAGATGGCGCGGTTGGTGCGCCGAAAATCCTGTGTCAGTAGAAACGGGTCGTCTATCCCATCGCCGTCGAGATCGTTCCCGAGACGATCCGCTTGTTGATAGTGGTCATCATAGCCGCCATAGAACACGGTACCGGCATTGACGCGATACGTAAAGAGCACATTCAAGTCGATGGTGTCGTCAAACGTGTTGAATTGCGTGATGTTCCGCAGCAGCAGCCGATCGGTAAACTGGTACGTGCTTTGGGCCCGTAGGATCTTCACGTTGAAGACCTCGACGTCACCATTCCGCGGGTCTGTCAGACGGCTCACATCGAAACTGAGTCGTGACTGGAACCGCGACACAGGTCGGAGCGTGGCATTGAGGTTTCCTCCGATCCCGCGCCCCAGGAACGGGTTGTCGACGTCGAAGAACAGTTGGTCACCGGCGTTGAATCCAGCCCCGAGTTGGAACGACCGGCTCGTGTTGATACGCCCGTTGACTTTGACGCGGTTCTGTATGAAGTCGATCCCTTCGAACCGCTCGAGATCCCGGCTGGCATTGACGCCGGCGCTGATACTTTTCGCAAACTGAAAGTCCACCCCAGCGGACGTATTCTCGTCCTGGAGTACACCCTCGAAGTCAAACAAGCGCCCATATCCAAACTGGGGGCCCCAGTTGATGAGCCACGACTCCGGCCACCACTGGTAGCTCAGATTCCCGAACGTCCGTTTCTGGTCCTGTCGACGCACAAATCCGGAATCCGTCTCGAAATCTGGCGAGAGGGCAAAGCTGGCGATGAAGTAACTCAGGTTCCGTCCCTGTTTTCGAAAGTCGACGTCCCACAAATACCCCGTGGTCTCCTGCCCGTCCGCGTCGCCGTCATCCCGACGCTGTGTCCCCGCGACCCGGTAGCCCAGCGTATGCGTGCTGCCAAGTCGAAAGTCACCGTCGAACATCCCCAGCCGGCTGTAATTCCCGGCAAACTCACGGTTCGTGAACATCCCGCCGATATGCGACTCCGTGTACAGGTCATGTTTCACGCGACCGATAAACGTCTTCGCCGTTTTCCCGAAACCGCCCCCCTCGGGGTCGTCGAAGTTGCCCGGCGCCTCGTCGTCAGCGAACAGCACCCCAAGCGCGGTATTCCCGGCTTTGCCGCTCAACTTTGCGCCCACCCGCGGGTCGACGATGGTTCTGGTATGCACGAAGGTCACCGGTCCCCGCACACTGAACGTCTCTGCGCCTTCGAGAAAGAAGGGGCGCAACTCCGGAAAGAACAGCGGGAACCGCCGGTTGACCTCGATCTGGGGTCGGTCCAGTTCGACCTGCGAGAAATCGGGATTGACCGTGAAGTCTGCGATCAGATTCGACGTCACACCATATTTCACGTTCATCCCCGCGTCCGGCTGCGTGTCGCCGGTCTCGAAGACGCTCGTCGTCTCATCCAGCGCCCCAAATTTGATCGCCGTAAACGTCGGTAGCAGCTCGAGGTTGCGGCTGGTAGAGAGCCCGGTCATCCCTTCGATCAGCCCCATCTGCGTCATGAAACTCGGCTCGTCGCGCGACATCGGTGCCCACACGTCGTTCTCGAGATTCTTTCCCTTGATCTCACGGACGATCTGGAAGCCCCATTGGTGCGCCTCGCCGGAGGCGCGGCGCGGATACCGCAGGCTCTTGAACGGAATCGCCATCTCGGCCCGGAACCCGTCATCAACGACCTGGCCCGCGGTGTCGAAGAGCGCGTCCCATGACCGATCCGCAAACGGAATGGCCTGCGATCGGCCACCAACCGAGTCGATGATCCCGTCCCCCTGCACGCCGTATCCGTTGACGTCGAAGTCGTAGGACCGTTGCTGGTCGAGGAACGTATCCAGATACACGGTCATCAGGTCATCCTGCGGCGCGCGGTCGCGGTCGACCCGATTGGCTCGCATGATGGACGGATCCGAATAGTGCACCGCAAACCCGAAGTAGAGATGGTCGCTATCGTAGGCGATGTAGACCTCGGTGGGCTCGGTGGCCGGCGCCCCTTCCAACGGCGACTGCTGCACAAACGTGGTCAGGACCGCGGCACTCTGCCACGCCTCGTCATCCAGCCTGCCGTCGATGACGGGAGGCGTGTCCACCCGTACGGGCCGTACGCGTGGCCGCCCGGGACTCAACCCGAGCGACACGTCGCTGGCGGCCTGCTTCCCCGGCTGGGCGTGTACGCCGCTCACTCCGACGCCAAGAAGCGCGCACAGTGCCATCCCGCACGCCGCCCGGCGCCCGTGTGTCATTCCAGTGACTCCCACAAACGTCGGATTATACCGCTGGTCATCATCAGCTCCCGCCGCCGAAACTGCTACGATGCGCGGAGTCACGGAGGTTCCCATGAAGCTCACATCTACCGCGTTCGCACTGGCATGGCTCGCGGCCGTGCCGCAGACAGCGGCCCAGGATCTCCAGCCGGCAACACCCGAATCGGTGGGGCTCTCCTCGAACGGGCTTACCCAGGCGACCGAGGCGCTGCAGGCCCATGTGGATGCAGGGAGCATCGCGGGCGTCGTCGCGGCCGTGGTCCGACACGGCCACCTGGCATACCTCGAGGCCCTCGGCCAGCGAGACCTGGACACGGGCGACGCCATGCCAGAGGACGCGATCTTCCGCCTCTATTCGATGACCCGCCCCATCACCAGTACGGCGGTCATGGTGCTGTGGGAGGAAGGCAAATTCCAGCTCGACGATCTGATCTCGCTCTACCTCCCGCAGTTTGCGGACCAACGCGTGTTCGAGGACAGTGCCGACCCTGACATGGCCCGGACCCGCGCGCGCGACGGGGACATCACGGTGCGCCACTTGCTCACCCACTCGTCCGGCATCGGGAGCCGCAGCTCAGCCATCTATCGGTCTGAAGGTGTTCGGCTTCGGTCGCTCTCCCTGGCGCAGATGGTCGACAACGCGGCGCGCGTACCGCTCTTTGAGGATCCAGGCACACGGTTTCGCTACGGGATCTCCACGACCGTGCTCGGACGGCTCGTCGAAGTCTGGTCCGGCCAACCGTTCGACGAATTTCTGCAGCAGCGGGTCCTCGACCCACTCCGCATGACCGACACGGTCTTCTGGGCCGACGGCGACCGGGCCGCGCGATTAACGAGCGTGTATCGGCCGGACCGTGAGACCGGCGCGCTACGCCCATACGCCATCGAACGCGTACCGTTCACGGAGCGGCCAACCCTCATTGAAGGGGGCGTTGGCCTGCTGTCCTCCGTGATGGATTACGTGCGGTTTTCGCAGATGTTTCTCAACGGAGGCGTGCTCGATGGGATGCGGGTGCTGAGGGCCGATACCGTCGCCTTGATGACTCGCAATCACCTCCCCGACACGGTCATGCCAATCGGAGGCGGCTACATGGCCGGTTCCGGCTGGGGCCTCGGCTTCAATGTCGTCCTGGACGACAGCGCCTATGACTTTCCGGTCGGCGATGGCGAATACTGGTGGGACGGTTCATCGGGCACGCGGTTCTCGATCGATCCCGAGCACGATCTTGTCGTCGTCATCATGGCTGCCGTCTCACCGTCGCGCGGCAACGGATTCCGCGAGGAGTTCAAGGCCCTGGTGTACAACGCGATCGAAGATTGACCGCTACCGCTGTCAGCCGCTCGTCGTGGTCGGACGCGGCTGGGTCTCGCGGGGCTGGGCGCCGGCCGCCTCCAGGAGCTGGCGCAGCACCGGCTCCGGTTGAGCCCCGACCACCTGTCGTGCACCGGCGGCAAACGTGGGCACACCGGTAATCCCGGACCGGGACGCGAGCGCCCAGTCGGCGTCCACGGCATCGCTCCACGTGCGGTGCTCGAGCCCATCGCGGGTCTCGTCGGCGGGCAGCCCAGCCGTCTCGGCCAGGTCAACGAGGACCGCCACATCCCCGATATCGCGTCCGTCGACGAAATACGCGCGGTAGATGAGATCGTGCAGCTGATCCCGCTCCGGACGCGCCGCGGCCCACGTGGCTAGTTCCTGCGCGAGACGGCTGTTGTAGGTGTGAGTACGGCGACCATAGGCCAGCCCCTCCTGCGTCATCAGGCCCTGCATCCGTTGGAACATCGCCTCCAGGTCGTACCCCCGCCCAGCGAAGAGTTCCTCAAGCGCACGCCCCGACGAGGGGGTCTCCGGGTGCAACGGAAAAAACACCCACTGCACGCTGATGTCGTAGTCCTGCCGCAATCGCTCAATACGCACGGTACTGAGATAACACCAGGGTCACACGAAGTCGGTAAAGACCTGCAGGACGGTCGTTTGCGACATCATCTCTCTCCTATCTCTCCTATGTCACCGGTGCCTGACAGTCTGTCTCGCGATCCACGACGAGCGGCCACCAGGAACCGAATTCCGCATCGGACGCGGCCACCGGAAGTACGAACTCGAACGTCGGGTCGCTCAGCGCTCCCGCGACGCCACGCTCTGCCGCGAGCACACCGAGCTGCTCCCGCACGGCCGCCAACTCCGGAGCGTCGAACACGATAAAAAAGAACTCCCGTGTGCGCCCCATAAAGGGCTCGCGCTTGACGGCCATGCAGACCGGTCGTAACTGGAGCCCCTCGAGTCCTGCCTCACGCGCCACCGTCAGCATCTCGTCCGGCGTCAGCACAACGCCCAGTTCTCCCTGTACCTCGCGCGCGAGAACAATGGGCAACAGGGGGGCGCCGGGGGTCGTCAGCGAGGCCATGGTCCGGGCAAACAATTCGTCGAACAACGCGGGCGCCAACGGCTGCGGTGGGCGAAGGCCCAGCGCCGCCAGTTCGCCGGGCCGCGGCACCCGCGACACCAGCGTCCAGCCAGAGAAGGCGGCGCCATCGACGTCGTAGGACTCGGCAATCGTGTCCTGGAGCGTCGACAGAAACAGCCACACCAGCACACCCAGCGCTACGACGCCGACACCGACTTTCGCGAATGTTCGAATCATGGTCCGCTCGTCTGCGGGTCGTCCGGCTCGGCGACGAAGCGATACCCGACGCCCCGGATGGTTTGGAGATGTTTGGGATGCGATGGCTCGGCCTCGAGATACCGCCGCAAGCGCGCGATGAAATTGTCTATGGTGCGCGTGTCGGTGTCTTCCCGCACACCCCAGACCTCTTCGAGCAGCGCCTTGCGGGACACGGTGTGGCCGGCGTGCTGCACGAAGTAGCGCATCAGCGTCGCCTCCATCAACGTCAGCGGCTGCGTGGTGCCATCCCAGTGCAGGGTCTGTTCGGGGAAGTCGATACGCTTGCCGGCGAATGCAAATTCCTGCAACTCCTCGACGGAGCCGTCAGCCGCGCGGCCGCTGACCCAGGTCTTCCGACGCAGGAGCCCGTTCAACCGAGCCAGCAGAATCGACAAGTCGAACGGCTTCGACAAATAGTCGTCGGCACCGGCCTCAAAGCCCGCCAGCACATCATCGGTATCGGAACGAGCGGTCAGCAACATCACAGGCATAAAACGACCGGCGTCACGGAGGCGTCGGACCACCTCAAACCCGTCGAGTCCAGGCAACATGACGTCCAGGAGCACGACGTCGAAGGCATTCGAATCGGCCGTCAGCCGGTCCAACGCCACCTGACCGTTGTCCTCAATCTCGGCGGTAAATCCCTCCGCTTCGAGGTTTAACCGCAACCCCTCTGCGAGGTGTTCCTCGTCCTCAACAATGAGCACCCTGCTCATGACGATTTCAATGGCAATTCCAGCGTGAAGGTACTGCCCTTTCCGGCGCCGCTGCTTTCCGCGTACGCGCGTCCGCCGTGCCGCCGCGCGACGGCCCGCACAATAGACAGCCCGATCCCGGTCCCCCGCACTCTCGACTGCAGCGCGGCCGGGAGCCGGTAGAAGCGACGAAACACGCGTTTCAGCTCCTGCCCGGTGATGCCAATGCCCTGGTCACGCACGCTAATGGCGACCCGCCTGGCCCCGGTGCGCGCCACATCCACCCCGACCCGTACCCGGGCGCCGGAATACTTGATGGCATTGTCGACCAGATTCGTGACCGCGGCGGCCAGTTCCTCGCGGTCCCCCTTGACCACGAAGATTCCATGCGGTACCTGGTCAACCAGCCGCACCTCGCCGTCTACGAGATGATGACGGCGGCCCGCGAGGGCAACACACTCCCCCACGATATCGGACACGTCGACGTCGGTCGGATTGTCGACCCGCCGGGCCGCACCGGTCTTCCCGGCTAACAAGATTTGATCGATGGTCTGCTGCAACCGATCCGAGTCCTCCAGCATCGTGTCGATCAGATCCCGCCGCTTCTCAGGATCGAATTCGCGCTGCCGGAGGGTCTGAAGATACAGCTTGATCGACGCGAGGGGGGTCTTGAGTTCATGCGTGACCGCATGAATGAAGGCGTCGTGCTGCTCGCTCTTGCGAATCTCGCGAATGAGGAACACCGTGTTCAGCGCAAGCCCGCCAATCAACACGGCAAAGCTGATCACCCCGACAAGCAGGAGCAGCCCGGTGCGCCAGTTGACGACGATGAAGCTGATATTGAGTCCGATCGCGACCGCGATCAGTCCCGCGCCGAGTAGCCACACCAAGACGACGGCGCGCTTGCGTGTACCGCCAGAGCGATCCATATGCTAAGGATAGCCCGTCAGAGGCCACCGGGTGGCAAGGACTGACGGCACGAGGCCGTGCTAGGCGGCCTCTTCGAGCGGCAGGGCCTTATTGGCAATCTGGCTGGCGGTCGGTATTTGCAAATCTTTCGCAATGCCGAGCGCTGCGAGCAACCGGATTTGCAGCCAGCTGATATCCAGCTCCCGCCAGACGAGGCCATGCCTCGCAGACCGCGGGTAGGCGTGATGGTTGTTGTGCCAGCCCTCGCCGAACGTCAGGAGGGAAACCCACCAGTTGTTCCGCGAATCGTCCGTGGTCTGGAACCGACGCCGACCCCAGAGATGCGTCGCCGAGTTGACCAGCCAGGTGCAGTGCAGCCCGACGGTGACGCGCAGAAAGACCCCCCAGAGCATCCACGGCAATCCGCCCACGGCGAGCAGCACCAGCCCCAGGACCACCAGCGGCACCCAATGCCAACTGTTCAGCACCCGGTAGAAGCGATCCTTCATCAGGTCTGGCGCATACTTGCCCATGACCTCGGTGTTGGAATGCATCTCCTCACCGAAGATGGTCCAGAGAACGTGCGACCACCACTTGCCGTCTCGCGGCGAGTGCGGGTCGCCCGGCTTGTCGGACCGCTGGTGATGAATCCGATGAGTCGCGGTCCAGAAGATCGGGCCGCCCTGGAGCGTCATCGATCCGCACACCGCAAAAAGATAGTCGATCGCCTTGGGCACCGTGTAGGACCGGTGCGTGTGGAGCCGGTGATAGCCCATCCCGATGCCCCAGCTGATGCACACCCAGTGCAACACCACGGCCACGACGACGGCCTGCCAGGTGGTGTAGAACAACGCCACCACCGAGAGAATATGAAAGATGACGAACGCCGTGGTCGTGGTGGGGCTGATCTTGCTCCGGTCGTTGAAATCGGGCTCGGTCGTGGCCACGGCAGCTCCCTCAAGACACGCCGACGGCAACACGCCGCAGCGGAACGATGCTCAGACTATCAGGCAAAACCGGCCGAGCCATGTAATTGTTGTGTAATTCAGCCGGGCACGACCCGTAACACTTTCTAACAGAAAGACTTCACTCAAGGGCACTACAGGGTCGGGTGCTGAAGATGATGCGTGGTCGCCGCTTGATAGGCATGAGCGAGACGGAGCAGCGCCTCCTCCCCAAACAACTTGCCCGTCAACCGCAAGCTGGTCGGCGCACCCCGGTGAAATCCATTGGGCAGGCTGAGTTCAGGATGACCGGTCAGGTTAGTCAGCGCCACGTGGCTCCCGATGAACAGGTCGAGATCACCCAGGGCTTCGTGGACGGCCTCAATGAAACGCATCCGCAGGCGGTTGGCCTGCACATAGTCGATGGCGGAGACAAACCGCGAGGCCAGAAAACTATCGGGCCAGCGGCTCTGTTCCGGTAGCTCCCGCATCCCGTCAAGCTCCGCACTCAGGGTGGGCGCGTCGAACGCCGCCGCGGCTTCCGTATCCAGGATGAATCCGATGGCGGATGTCGGGAGCACCGGCAGGTCGAAGGGCACCGTTTGCACGCCGAGTCCACGGAGAACATCCAGTGCCTCCCGGTTGTTGGCCTGAATCCGTCGCAACCTGGTCACGCGGTCGGGTGTCCGCAGGTTGTCTTCGATCTCGCCCTCGAAGGCAGCCCTCGGGTAGCCAACTTTCAGGCGCCGCACATCCGCAGTGGCATCCCAGTTGAACGGTACGTCGAGCACGGTATTGTCTCGACCATCGGGCCCCTGGATCGCGTCAAGCACCAGCGCACAGTCTTCGGCGGCGCGGCACATCGGGCCGACCTTGTCCATGCTCCAGGCCAAGGTCATCGCCCCGTACCGACTCACCCGACCGAACGTGGGCCGCAACCCGGTCACCCCGCTCCGTGAGGAAGGCGAGACGATGGAACCGCGGGTCTCCGTGCCGACCGCGAACCCGACCAATCCGGCGGCCGTCGCCGCGCCCGGCCCAGCCGACGACCCGCTCGACCCCTCGCCGGTGTTCCAGGGGTTTCGTGTGCGGCCGCCGAACCACCGGTCGCCTGAGGCCAGAGCGCCCATCGACAATTTGGCGACCAGCACGGCGCCGGCCGCGGTGAGTCGGCTATACACCGTGGCGTCGACGTCGATCGACTGATTCCGGTATGGCGACGCCCCCCACGTGGTTCGGGTGCCCCGCACGGACAGTAGATCCTTCGCCCCCCACGGAATTCCGTGCAGGGGTCCCCGATAGGTGCCAGCAGCGATCTCGTCATCCGCCCGTTGCGCCTGCGACAGCGCCAGCTCTTCGGTGTAGCTCACCACGCAGTGCAGAACTGGGTCATAGCGCTTCAACCGGCCCAGGTACAGCTCGGTGAGTTCAGACGCGGTGAGCTGCCTCGTCTCGATCAATTTCGCGAGATGCGTGACCGGCAAGAACGCGAGCGCCTCGTCGCTGCTCGGTCGTGAGACGGTGAGGTGCGCACGCCGCATCGGATACCGCGCGGTGGGCAACGTCAGCCCCGGCGGCACCGGATTGAATACCAGCGCCGATTGGGTGGCGTTGCCCAAGGCCGCCCCTCGGAGCGCCTCGACGTCGGGACCACGGCCCCCCGGACGGTTGAGTCGCCCGACAATCCGCTGCAACTCGTCACGACCGAAGCGGAGCCCGACCACCCGCTGGGCCGCATCGAGCATCTCGACCGTGATCTCGTCAGCGTCCTGGGCCACCGCCAGGAGTGCACCCGGCAGGAGGGTCGACCCAAGACCGGCGGCAGAGAGACCGGCGAGAAAACGTCGCCGATTCACCGCCAGCTTCCCCTCATCCATTCCGGTCAACCCCCTGATCACCCATTCAATGCTTGGCGACGACCTCGCCCTCGCAGCATCCATCAGTGACCGCCCCGAACTCACACTCCAGCGTGGCGTGGGCAATGCCGTAGGTCTCCAGCACCTCCCGCACCAGCCTCTTCACCCGCTCGGCGAGCTGCACGTCCTGACGTTCGACGACGATGTGCCCCTCGAACGACCGCTGCGACTCGTCCAATTCCCACACGTGGACGTGATGCACGTCGGCCACGCCCTCCACATTGCAGAGCGCCTCCGCCAATGCCGGCACGTGGATGTCGAGCGGCGCGCCGAGCGTCAGAATGCGGCTCGCGTCGCGAGTGATCACCACGCCGTGGTACAGGGCGTACACCGCAATCAACAGGGTGGCGACGGCGTCCGCGACATAGAGCTCATAGCGCACGACCAGCACGCCAGCCACCATGACCGCCACGGACCCGAGCACATCTGTGACGTTGTGGACGAATGCGGCCCTCACGTTCAGACTCCCCTTCGACAAACGATAAGTCAGCGCGGCCGTCACAAGGTCGACCACCAAGGCGACCCCGGCGACGACGATGACGGTCCAGCCAATCACCGGCGTCGGATTCACCAATCGATACGCCGCCTCGTAGAGCAAGTAGAGGCCGACCACGTTCAATGTGGTCGCATTGATCACCGCACCTACCAGTTCCGCGCGCCGATACCCGAAGGTCTGCGCGTGGTCGGCTGGCCGCCGTCCAATGCGCCGTGCGAACAGCAGTGCACCGGCGTCGCTCAAGTTGTGCAAGGCGTCCGCAAGCAGCGAGAGACTGCCCGACGCGAGCCCACCAATCACCTGCACGACCGTCAGTGCGCCATTGACGCATACCGCCGCAATGAGATGCCCATCGCTCTCACCCTGGTGGCCCGCCGAGTGGCTGTGCCCGTGGTCGTGCGTGTGTCCCATCGATTGCCTGATTGCCGAAACCCGTCAGGCAGGCTGGCGGGCTGGCCGCATGCCTCCACGGAGCGCCCCTGCCGCGGTGGCACCGAAGTGTTCCGAGAAACAGGGCGCAATCGGACGGCTGTCTGGCATGGAGAGCCAGATACGCAGCAAGTGCCGGCGCTCTTGGGGCGACGCGGCGTCGGTGAACGCGCTCCGGCGATGCAAAGTGGTCCAATTATTGAGCAACAGCACATCGCCGGGCTCCAGCCGAACGCGGACGTGCAGTGCCGGATCCTCAGCCACGGCCTCGAGAGCATCCAGCGCGTCCCGTTGGGCTGCGGTCAATGTCGGCGCGCTCGGTTCGCGGTCGGCGCGGTCTATCAACACTCGCAGAAAATGGGCTGCGAAGTGACCGTCCTGTTCTGAGAAGACCGGCAGAAGACAAAACGGCAGCGAGTTCCCTGTATCGACCGTATGTCGCAAGTAGGGGAACGGCTCGCACAGCACCTTCAATACCTGCGGCTGATGGGTACGTAGCTCTTCATACAGCGCGACCGAACTCACGATGAAGTTGTCACCGCCCGTCTGCGCCGGTTGGAGACAGGCGAAGGCGATGACGTCGCAACGGTCCGTGTGGAAGCTGAGCCGCTTGCGTGACGCGGGGCCTCGAAACCGCGGGTCCTGGTCTGCGTAGCCCTGGTCGCGGACGTGAAAGACCCGCTCTCCCTCGGCGCTTTGTGAGACCGGGGTTCCGATAGACCCGGCAAGCGCCCAAAACACGCGCGTCGTCAGAGCCTCGCCCCAGCGTGCGAACGGCAGACCGCGGAGCAGCACGGCACCAGACCCGGTCTCGAGTGCCGTGCGCGCGGCGAGTGCCCGTGCCGAGACACTCGGCGGAGGCGTCGTGCTCTCTGATACCGGCGCGCCTGCCTCGTCCGGACCGGCGCTGGACCGTGCGAATGCCTCCAGGTCCCGTAGCTCCCCGTCGGTCAGGGTCGCGGACCAGTCAGGCCGGTTACACAGTTCCGTCCCGCGCCACACCGCCGTCGAGGCGGCATATGAGCCAAAATGCACCAGAGGATTGTACGCTGGACCGCACGCGGCCCCCGTGATCGGCCTGACACGGCCCGCCGGGAGCAGGTCGCCCGATGACGCCGCGACGTCTGTGGTGACCCGTTGACGGCAACAATCCCGCTATCATCATGCCCCGATGAACCTTGAGACATTCGGATGGCTCGCGCTCGCCCCTGCTGGCGATCGGGCTGGCGATGGCCAGTCGGCGGGCGGCGCCCTCTCTCCTGGCAGGGATCTGGATCGGCTGGCTCATTGTGACCGGCGACCCGCTTCACGGCACGGCGGCGACGATCGACAATCTCGTCGCGGTGTTCGCGGATCCGGGACAGATGCGCGTGTTGCTGTTTACCCTCCTCATGGGCCCACTGCTGCTACTGCTGCAACGGGGTGGAGGCGTGTCCGGATTACTGGAGTGGATAGGCCGGTCCCCTCCGCTCCAGACGCGCCGCGGCGTCCAATTGCTGGCGACGACCCTGGGGCTGGGGGTGTTTGTCGAGTCGACGATTACCTGTCTCGTCGTGGGAGCGGTGGCCAGGCCGGTCTTTGACCGCCTGCGCATCGCGCGGGAAAAGCTGGCGTATCTGTGCGATGCGACTTCAGCGCCGGTCTGCATGCTGATCCCGATCAACAGCTGGGGCGCCGTGGTACTCAGCCTGCTGACCACACAGGCCGCGCTCGGCAACTTGGGCGGCCACAGCCCGCTCGCGGTCTTCCTCGCCGCGGTGCCGTTGAATTTTTATGCCGTGCTGTCGGTGGGACTGGCCTTCGTCGTCGCCGCGACGGGGTGGAACATCGGACCGATGCGCGAAGCCGAACGGCGCGCGACGGAGGACGGAAATCTGATCGCACCCGGTGCGCGGCCAGTGGTATCGCACGCGCCGCTGGCGCCGCTGAGCGGCGAGGAGGCGACGCCCCGGGCGCGAAACCTCATCATCCCGTTGATCATCCTCGTCGTGACCGTGGTCGTCAGCATCGGGGTCACGGGTGTGGGCGGCGCCCAGGCCGCCGGTATCGCGGCACCGACGTTCCTGGAGATCCTCAACAACGCCTCCGGCTCGACGTCGGTTCTCTGGGGTGTGTTGGCGGACCTCAGTGTCGCCGCCGTCCTGGTCACCACTAGCCACGTGCTGAGGTTCGAGACCCTCGCGGATGTGCTGCTCGCCGGCACCGGCAGCATGCTGGCGTTTGGCATCGGTGCCGTCTGCAACACGCTCGGGACAGTCCCGTACATCGCAAACCTGGTCACGCCCTACCTGACGCCGCTGCTCCTGGCGCCACTGGTATTCCTCACGGTCGGCCTGATGGCGTTCGCCACCGGCACGAGCTGGGGCACGTTCGCCATCATGATTCCGTTGGCGCTTCCGGTCGCCACCGCCATGCTCGGAGACGGCGCCGGGGTGTCCATTCCGCTAGTCGTGAGCGCGGTCCTGGGTGGCGGTGTGTTCGGCGACCATTGTTCACCGATCAGCGACACGACCCTGATCTCGTCCATGGCCGCCTGGAGCGACCACATCGACCACGTGCGCACACAACTCCCGTATGCGCTCGCCGCTGGCGCCGCGGCCCTCGGGCTCTACGTGGTGGCCGGTCTGTTGATCTAGTCCCCCGCGCAACCGTCATGTATTGCAGAGGTCGTCAGCGGGGCATCGCGGCTGTCGCCGCGGGCTGCGCGTGACCGACGCGTGACACTAGTCGCCCTGGATGCGGGCGATGATGTAGCCACCAGAGCGCTCGTCGAGGGCGAGTTCGAGCAATCCACGAGACTGCGCTTCTTCCAACAGATCGTTGAATGTGCCAAATCCGTAGGCTGACTCATTGAACCCGGGTCGGCGCCGCTTGAGGGTCTGCTTGATCATCGACCCCCACAATTTGGCTCGGTCACCCCGTTCGGCATAGATCGCCTCGGCCGTCTTGACCACCAGATCGATCGCCTCCTGAGCCGGGTCATCCGTCGGCGGCTCCCCCCCTGACGGTGATTCGACCTCGGCATTGGGCAGCGATGCGACCGGCTTCTCCTGCGGAGCGGACGCCGGCTTGCTTCGGCCTCTGCGGGATCGGCGTCGAGCCGGCTGACGTTCCAGCACCAGGTCGTCGTAGAAGATGAACTCGTCGCAGTTGTTCATCAAGAGGTCTGAGGTGGAGTTCTTGACGCCGATTCCGATGACCGACTTGGCGTTCTCCCGCAACTTGCTCACGAGCGGTGAGAAGTCTGAATCCCCGGACACGATGACAAACGTATCGATGTGCTCCTTGGTGTAGCACAGGTCGAGCGCGTCCACGACCATCCGAATGTCGGCCGAATTCTTCCCGGACTGTCGGGTGTGCGGGATTTCGATCAACTCGAATGCCGCCTCGTGCATCGTCGGTTTGAATTCTTTGTAGCGATCCCAGTCGCAGTACGCCTTCTTGGCCACGATGCTGCCCTTCAGCAGCAACCGCTCAAGAACGAGACGAATATCAAATTTGGTCAGCTTGGCGTCTCGGACGCCCAGCGCGATGTTCTCGAAGTCGCAAAACACCGCCAGGTTGCCGTCATCGGTCACGAAATGAGTCCTCTCTCGGGTGATGCCATGCATCAACCGGTGTTCGCCGATCCGACGCCGGCAGCCGAGCCAGTGCAGCTCATGGGCGCCCCGCCGCGGCCGATTCGGCTTCCTGACGCTCGAGCACCGCACGGAACAGCGTCTCGACCGCGTCCACCTCTTGTCGGTACCCGTCGGGGTCAATGAAAGGGTTCGGACCACGGCCGATGCGTTCGTACTTGTCGGCCATGCCGTACATGGCCGGGTGCGACCCCAGCGGCACATCCGGCGACAGCGACCGGAGTACGCGGAACCCCTGTTTGAACTCGTCGGCAATCGTCGGATTGTCCGGATTGTTCACAAACTGAAAATTCGGATTGCTTCCCATGCTGCCGATGATCGCAACATCGTGGACTTCCCCGTCCTCCTCGATGCGCATGGTCCAGGTCGTGCACCCCTTCGTATGCCCAGGCGTCAACCGTGCGGTCAGGGTGGTCCCACCCAGGGTGACGGTCGCCCCGTCGTGCAGGACACGATCGATCGGATGCGGTTTGTCACCCGGGCGCATCCGCTCGAGCGCCGCTACATCGGCGGCCATCGCCATCACCCGCGCTCCGGTCATCTGCGCGACCACGGCATCGCCCTCCATGTGGTCGCCGTGGGCGTGGCTCCCCAGGATGACCTCGATGTCATCGAACGCGAAGCCGAGCGCTTCGACCGAGGTTTTCAACCCATCGACCGCCCGCTCCCAATTGGTGTTGATCAGCATATGCCCTTCCGGGGTCGCCACCAGAAACGCGGACAGACTGTAGGAGCCGACGTAATAGAGGTTCCCCACGATTTTATGAGGCGGAAACGGGGTGACCTGCTCTTCCCGGCTTCCGACGTTGCGCCGAAACATCTCTTCCTGGGTGAGGGGTCTGTCCGGCGGCTGCGCCACGACCGACGTCGCCACGAGCGTGAACATGCCGACGATTCCGCCGAGGCTCCGTAGTCTGGTACCCATGGTCACTCTCCCTGGGACCGATTATAAGCACGCGAACCCGCCTAGCCCGTGGTGAAAGTCCCGCTGCACGCCAGAACGCCAGCGAGCGGCCGGCGCACGCTCTCGGTGTGCGCGACTCAGACTCCGGCCGACGCGGTGATGGGAAGGCGTGTGGTCAACTCGGTCAGAACCGCGTCGGTGAAGGCGGTCGTACTCAGGCTGCCGCCAATGTCCGGGGTGCTGACGCGCTCGGCGATACAGGCCAGCAGGGACATCCGAAGGGCGTGGCCGAGGTCATACCGGTCCAGGTGGTCCAGCAGCATGCCGAAGGCCAGCAAGGCGGCCGACGGGTTGCACTTGTCCTGTCCCGCGATGTCGGGCGCGGTGCCGCCGGCGGGATCAAACATGGCGACGTCCGTGTCGCCGTTCTCAAGAAAGCTGTACGAGCCGCTGGCCCCGATACCCAAGCTGCCAACCAACCCACACGCCATGTCGGACAAGAAATCGCCGTATTCGTTGAGACACAAGACGATGCCGAAGTCAGACGGCTTGAGGATGATCTTGGCCAGGAGCGCATCGAAGAGGACGACCCGGTGTTCCACGTCCTCGT
Organism: uncultured bacterium; assembly: GCA_963934795.1. GTDB lineage: Bacteria > Acidobacteriota > Vicinamibacteria > Vicinamibacterales > UBA8438 > UBA8438. The sequence goes on along the minus strand of CAWWAF010000013.1, from coordinate 693 downwards.
ACCCCGACGCGACACCCCGCACGACTTCCTCGAAGAATCCGTCGGTGACCCGTTGGATGGTGTACTTCGACGCCGAGGTGACCGTCAGCGCCTTGCGGCGGGCCAGCTTGAAGGCGAATCGGGCGGCCTCGGTGCACGGCCCGCGCTCGACGATCCGCAGTGACACGGCGGCATCGCGCCCAACCCGACGGCCCGGATCCTCATAGGTGCCACCGGTCGCCACCCGCACCACATGCAAGAACACGTCTTCGCTGAAATTGGACTGGACCCCGTCGATTGACATCACGGGCCGGTGAATCACACTGAAGTAGAGACCACGACGGAGCACCGCGTTGGGCGACTCCACCTCGGTCACCGTCGGGTACTTCAGGCCCAGCTTCGTGGACCGCAGCGCAGAGATGGCCCTGTCGTAGAGTTCGGGCCCGGCCTCACGGCGGTTTTCCAGGGAGAGATCGATCGGTTCGAACCGGATATCTAGCGGGAGCCGATGGGCCACGGCATGCACGGACGCGCGTAATTCGGGCCCGATCCCGTCCCCCAGAAGTTCTGTGATTGCAATCGAGGTCATAGGTAGCGTCGCCGCGGACGCGGCGAAGAGTCGAAGGATATCAGAAGCGGGGTCGGCAGTGCGCTACTGAATGGGCAGCGCCCCGGCCGGCACGCCGGACTGGGTGACGGCCACCGCGACGCGAG
>CAWWAF010000012.1:0-54184 GCA_963934795.1 uncultured bacterium | reverse complement strand
ACCCGTTCCATTACCAGCACGTGAGACGGACAAAACAGTGAACTACCCCACTCGGCGTTGCTGTCCTCCTGTCACGCTCCAGGCTCCGCCCCACCAGCCGCGTCACCATGGGCGGCGTCCCTTCCGGCAACCCGCCCAGGTCAATCTGTTGTTTCGGCACCTGCGCCAGCACGTGCAACGTGGTCTTTCCGTCAAAGAGCCGCCTGCTACCCGGCTGCGAGGGGCCGGCTCGGTCGCTGGGGACGGTGGTCTTCTCGGGATCGGTGTCGATCTGGTACCGACGGAGGTCGGTGCATTGATCGAGCGGATCATGTCCATGAACTTCGACGCGATCTATTTCGGGTTCCTACTCAGCGACACAGATCCGGCTGGCAACCTCGATTTCTGGCTGAGCTCTGGAGCCGCGCACTTCTGGAATCCGAGCCAGGTGACGCCGGCGACCGAGTGGGAGGCGCGCATAGACCAGCTTGCGGCAGAGCAGTTGCGCGCGTCGGACATGGACCGTCGCGTGGAACTCTTTGACGAGATTCAGGCCATCGCTGGTGAGAACCAACCACTGTTGTACTTCGCGGCGCCTCGACTGTCGGTGGCGACATCAGTTCGCATCACGAATGTGGCGCCATCGCTGATGAGGCCGCATGTGCTGTGGAATGCCGATACGCTGGCTATCGCTGATCGGGACTAACGCGACGGATTACTAGTCGCGGTAGCACGGCTGGAGGGGGGTCAGAAAACCCCTCGGGGTCGAGGGCCACTTTCGCCCCTGTTTCCGGTGGTTCCCGGCGGGCCGTTGGGTAGGTCAACAATCATGTGTTTGGTGAGCCCCAGCCACGCCGTCAAAAACTCGACCCGCATATACTTGCTGATGAATCCGGCGAGCCTGACAACCGAATAGGCTGCGGGGAAACTCGGCTTTTCCCGCGACCCTGGTCCGTCGAATGCCTTTGGTAGAACACGACAACTACGATGCGACGACCTATTCCCGGAGCGCTGCTGGCAGTCGTCGCAGAGGTCTCTTCGAACTATGAAACCCACGCCTCGCTGGACAGTCTCTTTACGTACGCTGGTGCGCCCGGTGATCCCCCGGACGGCAGTAAACATGCCAAGGCCCTAGCCTGGCTGCGACTGGCGAACAAGGACGACACGGTCAATCCACTTGAAGTCGTGGGCCGGATCATCGAGACGTACATGGAACAAGAACTGGATCCCAACGACACTTGGGACCAGCAGAGACTTGAAGTCGTGTCCGAGCGCCGTCGAGGATCAGGATCTGAAGAAGATTCTGAGCGTCCGGATCTCGGTCGTCGACGGTGTTGGTTCGCTTCGAATGCACGCCAGCTCGGCGCACGGCGCTGGAAAGACAGCCTGCAAGCTTGAACCGCGGCATGCCCGCCTTGCCGTCCATGGGGCACACACTGTCGGGCTGTTCTTCAGTCCTGGAGGCGAAAGAAAGACACCTAACAGACCTCTGCAACGGACCAGTTGTGCCGGCAGCTGAACGGGGATCCGTTTGGCCGATGAATCGTAGAGCCTCGAAGAGACATCATGGCCTTCAACGCCCATTGGGATCTGGAGCAGGTAGCCAATCCAGGCCTCCAGGCCCGCATAGAGGACCACCGGTGAGAACCGGCGCACGAAACGGCGTCCGGCCGTCCAGGCCCCCATCGCCATCCCGCCAATGAATGCCGCGAGGACGACGCCCATGGCGACCGGCGTAGTCCCCAGCGACAACAGCAGCAGCCGAGTCCAAATCACCTCGAAGATGAGCAGGTCGCACCGGTCAGGAAAAAGGCGCACAGCAACGCACAAGACGACCGTCGTATTCTCACATTTGCACTGTTCGGCACGGCCAGGGACAACCTTTAGTCCCCGACCGTGGGTCCGAGGGCGTCAACTGGCGCGTGGCGGGGGAATCCGCCTAGGCAAGACCAGCTTGGGCCAGCAGAAACGCGTACTGCAAGGCCACGTCCCGGTAGCGCCGGTACCGCCCAGACACGCCGCCGTGGCCGGCGTCCATGTTCGTCTTGAGCAGCACGGGGTGGCCGTCCGTTTTCAGGGCACGGAGCTTCGCGACCCACTTGGCCGGCTCCCAGTACTGCACCTGGGAATCGTGAAGACCCGCCAGAACCAGCAGCGCCGGGTAGTCTTTGGCCTCCACGTTGTCGTAGGGCGAGTAGGCCAGGATGTCATCAAACGCGGCGCGCTCGTTGGGATTGCCCCATTCGTCGTACTCGCCCGTGGTCAGCGGGATACTGTCGTCGAGCATCGTGGTCACGACGTCGACAAATGGCACCTGCGCCACGACCCCGGCGAACAGATCTGGCCGCATGTTCACGACGGCCCCCATCAGCAACCCGCCCGCACTGCCCCCCATGGCGAACAGACGGTCGGTCTGCGAATACCCCTCCCCCACCAGGTGTTCGGCCACGGCGATGAAGTCGGTGAACGAGTTGCGCTTCTGCCCCAGCCGACCGTCGTCATACCAGCGTCGCCCAAGCTCTTGACCACCGCGCACGTGCGCAATGGCGAAGATGAACCCGCGATCCAGCAGACTGAGCCGCGCTGAATTGAAGTCCGGATCCATGCTTAGGCCGTAGGCGCCATAGCCGTACAACAGCAGGGGGTGACTCCGATCGCGGGGGATCCCCACCTTCGAGACCAGGGAGATCGGAATACGCTCACCATCCTCTGCCGTCGCCGTCAGCCGCTCTGACTGATAGCGAGACCCATCAAAATCGCCAAGCACCTCCTCCTGCTTCAGCAGGGTCCGGGTGCGGGCCACCATGTCGTAGTCATACGTCGTCGTCGGTGTGGTGAGCGACTCGTATCCGAATCGCAGCACCGATGACGCTGGCTCTCGATTGACAGACAGGTAGACGTCGTACACCGGCTCGTCAAACGCGACGTCATGCGGCTCGCTGCCGTCCCAGGGGCACACGCGCAGATGGACCAGGCCGTCCCGACGCTCCTGCACCACGAGGTGGTCGCGAAACAGCTCGAACGAGCCGAGCAGCGCCTCGTCCCGATGCGGGATCACTTCGACCCAATCGTCCACCCCCATGCCGCCTTCGGCCGCTTCCATCAACTTGAAATTCAGAGCGTCACGGTTCGTGCGGACGTAGAACCGATCGCGGAAGTGGTCAATGTGATACTCGTGGTCTCGCTCTCTGGCCAGGAACAGCCTGAATGAGCCCTCCGGCTGGTCGGCGTCGAGGTAGCGATATTCACTGGATACCGTCTGATGCGACCCGATCAGCAGGTATCGCTTGGAGCGGCTCGTCCCTACCGAACAATTGAACGTGTCGTCCGGCTCCTCGTAGACCAGCACATCCTCGGCTTGTGGCGTGCCGAGCCGATGTCGATAGATGCGGGACCACCGCAGGGTGGTTGGGTCCTGGCGGGTATAGAACAACGTCAGGCTGTCGTTGGCCCAGGCGAGATTGCTCGTCACCCCGGTCAACGTGTCGTCGTGGTGAACACCCGTCGTCAGGCACTTGACGCGGACGGTGTGAATTCGGCGCCCCTCGAAGTCTGTCGCATATGCCAGCAAGCGCTGGTCCGGGCTGACCTCACGTGCTGACACCTGACAGAAATCGTGCCCCTCGGCCAACTCGTTCACGTCGAGCAGCACCTCCTCGGGCCCGGTCGGTTCCGGTCGACGACAATGGAGCGGATACTCCCGGCTGTCCTCGTAGCGGCGATAGTACGTGAAGTCCCCTTCCCGATACGGAACCGACATGTCCGTTTGGTTAATACGCGCTTTAATCTCCTCGAACAGCGTGTCCTGCAGCGCCTCGGTCTGAGCCATCACCGCGTCGGTGTACGTGTTCTCGGCGTGTAGATAGTCGATGACCTCGCCACGCTCACGCTCGCGCAACCAGTAGTAGTCGTCGACGCGAACGACACCGTGGGTCTCGAGGCGGGTCGGCGACCGCTTCGTCAGGGGCGGTTCCGCCGCGTCCGCGCGCAGGACGCTCATCGCGCTGCCGCCGAAGGCCTGGCGCCTGACCTACGCTCCAAGAATCCAATATCCGTCACGATCGCGGTCTGAGTCACCGTCATAGTCTTGACCATCGGGACCACGATTGCGATTGTCATCTTCTGATGTCTCTGCGACATGGCGTCCGCTCGCGTCGGTCCTTGACCGACTTCCGTAGCACGGTGGCCTCGCGAATACGTGGCAGATAGGGTGCGCAGGCCGCCGAAATAGTCGCTGGGATCACGCCGTGTCTCTTGCCAAAGTGACTCGCCTGACGATAATGTAAGTGTTCACTTATCTAGTCGTGACCATGGGGGACACGGCGCGATTCTTGAGTGTCGGCCAGACACATCACGTCGTCGAGGCCGACAAACACCGGAGCCCACACCATGCGCCGTACACCGTCACTGCTTGTCACCGCAGTCGCCATCGCTTTCCTTTCACTGGGGGCCTCGTCCGCGGCCGCCCAGGGGCCGGACGGCAAGCCGCAGATGTCCGTCTCGCTCAGTTCGGTGGGGATCAATGTGGCCGACATTGCCACGGCGGAGAAGTTTTATGCCGAGGTATTCGGATTGGAACGAACGTTCCAGTACCCGCCCGAGGGTGACCCCATCGAAATCGGCTTAGGTCATCCCGGTGGAGGTATGGGGCTGCTGCTGGCGCGCCTGACCGATGACCCGCTCCCTGACGAAAAGTCGGCATACGGACGAATCGTGATCAACAGCGACAACGCGCGGGGCCTGGCCGAGCGGGCCATCGCAGCCGGCGCCAAGATGTTGCGCGACCTCTCACCGCCTAACGGCCCCGTGATCCTCTTCTTGTCCGATCTGGACGGATATGAGTTTGAGCTATACCAGGCCCCGGCCGGCGAGTAAGTCACAGACCAGAGGCGCGTCGAGGACGGGGAGTTAGCGGCGCTACTCAGACCGTAGCGCGGCAAGCAGCGGAGACCGGACCGCAACGACGGTGGCGACCAGCGACGACACGACGCCGGCCGCCGCCACTGCCAGCAGCAGCGCACCCAGTGAGGCGATCGGAAACTGGCCTCCCCGCTCGAGCCAGGCTGGCGCGATGGCCACCAGAGCGCTCACCGTGCCGGCAGCCAGTCCGCCGAACAGCAACAAGCCGTTTTCGACCAGCACCATCCAGGACACGTCTCGCGCGTCATACCCAACCGCGCGTAACAGCGCGAGTTCGCGACGGCGTTCCAAGACATTCCGTAGCAGGACGGCACCCAACCCAAACGTGCCCAGCAACAAGCCGAGCGCACCCAGTGTCTGGAACGTGGCCAGGTAGGTGTTGTTGACGCGGTGAAACGCCGCCAGTCGATCGGACGCGAACGTCACGTCGAAACCGTAGTCAGCCAGACGATCTTCCAGCGCCGCGGTTACCCCAGCCGTCTCATCCACTGGCGCGTCGATCAGAAACAGCCGGTAGCCCTCGTGCTCCGGGAACGACCGGACGAACGGACGTTCGCCGATGATCAACTCGCCCTGAAAGATGCTGTCGGTCAACGCCGCGACGATCCGGAGCGTGATCGGGTTGTCGCTCTCTCGGTTGACGATGAAGTCGTCGCCCACAGACAAGTGCAAGGCGTAGGCGAGCGAGGTCGCGTCGGCGATGGCCGGCACCGCACCATCTTCGAATTGACGGTCGAGCAGCAGCCACGGGTTGGCGGCCTCGGCGTCGGTCTCTGCCATGGTTCGCCCGAAACTGAACCGGTCGTCGTTCGCAAAGGCAGGTTCGGGCGCCAGCAGCTTCGGATTCTTGGCTTGATACAGGTTGAGACAGCTGGCGTCCTCGCCCGGCCTCACCCGAAACCGGGCATACGAGGCGCCGGCAAATCGGGGATCGTCCGAAGAAGCGATGCCCAGCTCAGCCTGCCCGTCCTCGGACGACATGTCGAGCACGATCGGCAACAACGATTCCGCGAGAAGCGGATACCCTCCGGTGCCGGAGGAACGGTCCGTCTGGTCTCCGCCACCCTCCAGATGAAACGCATCGACCGCCACGATGATGAAGGCGGCGAAAGCGATAAGGGTGATGCACAACACGGACCGACCAGGCCGGGCGGTGGCGTTTCTTAGTCCAACGCGCGCGACCGACCACGTCGCCGGCACCGCCTCCCCGAGTGCGTCCTGACGTCCCAGCAGTGACCACGACAGGATCAGCAACGAGGTCAGCAGCAGGAGACCAGCGCCGAAGAAGCCGGCCGTATCGCCAATGAGACCGCTCACCGTCGCGGCCAGTACGACGGCCGCGAGAAGCCCCAGGGCGACGGGCGCGTGGCGCATCGCACCGCCGGCCCACGCACCAGTGGCGGCGTTCCGGACAGCGCGGCCCGACGCGACGTGTTCAGGCAATGCGCCGCTGATAAGCGCCCGGGGGGTCGCCCGTTCTACCGCGCGCAACGTCCACGTAATGGACCCCGCCGCCGCCAACCCGCCAGCCACCAGTCCCGCACCGAGCGCGGCAGGTGAAACATGTAGTGTCAGCAGTGTCGTACCAACCGCGTCGACCCACCAGGTGCGCAGCCCCCACATGATGAGCTCGCCGTAGCCAACCGCGCCCGCGACACCGAGCAGGCCGCCCGCAAGGGACAACACGCCAGCCTCGGCCCAAAACAGCTGTCTGACGGCCGATTCGTGGAATCCGAGTGCCCGCAACGCGCCTATTTCTCGCAACCGCTGTTCGACACCCAAACGAAAAAACAAGCTAGCCAGGAGCAGCGCCGATACCACCAGGAAGAAACTGAAATACGTGAAGTACTCGCCGAAATCCGTCACCCCGGCCGCCGCCTCCAATGCGAGTCCGCGGGCCGGGTACACCACAAAGCCGGCCGCGAGCGGGTCAAGCGCAGACCGCAGGGCCGCCCGATAGGTGTCGGCGTTCTGTTCAGACAGGCTGGTCGCTGACGAGAGTCGGAGGGACGTCACCTGGCCCCAACGCGACCCCCAGAGTTCCTGGCCGCGCGCAAGCGACACGAACCCTTTGGCGACGGTTCGATGCTCGTCCCAGTAGTCTTCGTCTTTCGCCCGGACCAAGTCGAGGTCGATGGGGAATGGCGGATCCCAATCCGAGACGTCAGTCGCCTCGGTGATGCCCGGATAATCCGGCGCGAAGTCCCGGTCGGCGGCCAGTCCCTCAATCGGCACGATGGCGGCGACCCGGAATTGAGCCGCTTCCGTCAGCAGCGCCCCCGCCTCCTCCCAGAGGTAGTACTCCACGGTCACGATGTCGCCGAGGCCGGCCTCAAGGTCTTCCGCCGTCCAATCGTTGAGGACGATTGGCGGTGGTCCGGCCCGGATGTCATCCACCTCCGCCGTCGTCGTCGCGGGCTCTCCGGCCGGAATGACAGCCGCCAGGTCCAGCGCGGTGACGAGTGAATAGGGCGTCTGGCGATCGCCGAACCGGATCGCGTTGGCGAGGTAGGTCAAGATCGGCTGGGCTGGCTCAGCCAACTGCGCGTCAGACGCCGCCGTCCGAGCGGCCGCGACGACATCGTCGTCGAGCAACCCGGCCACGGACTCCACCGCCAGCGTATCGGAGTCTGCCAACCGCCGGACCCGGAGACCGAGATCCTCCAGTTGCGTATGCGCGCGCAGCGCCGCCTCGATGCGTGCCACGGCGATCGACGTGTCCAGTGCCGACGCGCCACCACCGAGCAACAGCGTGTTCGCCTGCTCGCCGAGCTCGAGGTCGCGCTGCATGCGACCGAGATGAATGAAGACAGCCCTCGAGGCACCCTGCTCAGGCCGGAACGAGAACTCGCCGAGACTCTCTGGTGCCAGTACCGCCTGAATCCGCAACCGCATCGTGCGCCCGAGGTCATCGCGACGGCCGTGCAAGGAACTCACCGGAATGGCCGACGGTTTTTGGACGCGAACCAGGAGCGTCTCGTCGACGAGCGCGCCAAGCTCGCGGGCCAGTCCTCCGCTGACGAGGACCGTACCTGGAGCCGGCGCCTGCCCCTCTGCCTCGATTCCGTGAAAACGCCAGAAGCGCTCGTCCACGCCGTACACCTGGATGCCACCGGCGCGGCTGCCGCTATCCTGATGCGTCACGAATCCTTCGAGCGCAATAAGCGGGACACTGGTGCGCGCGGCAGGGCCGTCCGCGCCATCCGACGTCGCCTCACCCAAGGCGTCAGGGAGGGCCTCACCCAGCGCCTCGCGAAAGAACAACGGGGACGTGACCACGTGATCGACCTGGCCCAATCTGAGGAGCGCCAGATCACGAAGACTCGCTCGAACCGACGTCCCCACCAAGAACGCACCGGCCAGGACCGACACCGCCACGCCGACTCCGGCGACGACTGCCAGATTGGTCCGCCAGAAGTGCGCCAGGCTCCGACGCACCAGCGTCGTCCGTGTCATACCCGGTCGCCCGCCTCTGAGGTTTCCGTCCCATCGACGCGCTGAAGACGGTCGCCAACCAGCTCGAACCGGAGCGGGCACCGAGCGGCAAGGACGCGGTTGTGGGTGACGATGAGCAGAATCGTGTTCTGCTGCTCATGCAGGTCAAACAACATCGACGCCACCACGTCTCCCGACGCGTGGTCCAAGTTGCCGGTGGGCTCGTCACACAACAGCAGCGGTGGGCGCCGGATGAGCGCGCGCGCCAACGAGACCCGCTGCCGCTCGCCTCCCGAGAGTTCACCGGGACGATGGTCCAACCGGTCGGCCAGACCGACTCGCTCAAGCAGCTCTCGCGCACGATCCGGCGCGTCCGTCTCTGGTTCCCCGACCAAGGTCGGAATCAGCACGTTCTCGAGCACGGTGCACTGCGGAAGCAGGAGATGATCCTGAAAAATGAAGCCAACCCGTCGATTCCGGAATACCGCCAGTTGCCTCTCCGACAACGCGAAAGGATTGACCCCATCCAGCGTCACGGTGCCAGCCGAGGGGGGTTCCAGCGCGCCCAGCAGATAGAGCAGCGTGCTCTTTCCACTCCCGGATGGACCGACGATGGACGCGGCGTCCCCGGGTCGTAGCGATAGGGTGAGGTCGGACAGGATGGTCAGCGACCCACGCGGGGTCGGATAGGACTTGGCGAGATTCGTGACTTCGAGCACGTGTCTTTGGACGCCGGCCCAGCAGCTCGCGTTTCTGCGCCGTGGCCTTGCCCGTTACCCCTGTTGGAATGCCCGCGGCCGGAACAAGAAGTCGACGATGTTGCCTTCGTGCGGTTGCAACCAGTTGAGCTTGACAGTCGGAACAGGCCCGATGTTCAAGCGGTCGATGTTGCGAGCATCCAGCAGCGCCCGAGTGAACGCCGGGTCCTCGGTCAGCCCGGTCGCCACCAAGGTGGTCCCGATCGACTTGATCATCTGGTCCTGAGGGCACTCGACGACCGTCACGAACGGATACATGTACTCTTTCTTGACCATCGCCGCTTCGCGCGAAGCGCAGTGCACGACGGTGGGCCGAATATAGTCACACCGCTCGCGCGAGACGAGACGACCGCCGTCCTGATACTGAGCGGACACCTCCTCGACACCAGCTTCCTTCAGCGCGTTGTCGATATCGGCGGAAATCGCGGCCGCCTGCCCCGGCACGGTAAACGCCGCCAGTTCCGCGTTCGGATCGTCGGGCGGCAGTGGCGCAATCGGTCCCAGTCGTTTGGCCAGCGCTTCCGCGATCTCACGCGTGTGCCGTGGCGCCCAAATACCTGAGCAGTTGATGCAGCCGCGGCCGCTGTTGGTCAACACGCTGTCGACCATGACGTCCACATACTGTTCCCAGTTGTCGACCTGGTCCTCACCGATCAGGATCTTGCTGAAACCTGGTCCGTGCACCTGCACACCGGGACTCGCCGCGTAGTGCTCCACCGTCGCGGTTCCGCCGAAAATCAGGCTCCGAGCGGTGTTGTTCAGCACGGCGGCACCCACCTCGCCAAGTCCCGGGTACAGCCCAATGGCCTCTTTGGGAATGCCTGCCTGGAAGAACGCCTGCGCCATCCGCCAAGGGGTCCACGGCTCCTGCGGACCAGGTTTGAGCACGAGCCCGATCTGCAGGGGGATGATCGGCAGCCACAAGCTGTGCACGCCGGGCGAGTTGGACGGCAACACCATCCCCACCACCGGAGTGGTCGCCTGGTAGCTGCGCATCACCCCATCTTCTTCCCCGAAACCGCGGGTCAGGATGTCGTAATCGAGCCTCCGGGTCAGCGACCTAAGCACCTCGTCGAGATGGCTGAGCACGTACTCGAGCTTACCCATGTTCATCCGACACATGTGCTCGGGCAGACCGGTGGTGGCTGACTGCTGCCGCACGAAGTCGTCCGGCGTTTGCATGCCGTCGCCAAGCGGCAAATCCGCCGACTTGAAGAGCTCACCGCCCTTCTTCACCATCGCCAGCAGCTCTGCACAGGGAATTTCGCGGAGCGCGTTGCGCGCGCGCTCGGCCCCTTTGCGCAAGTCCCGGGCCACCATGCCGGGGTTGGCCTGGCTCACCTCGGCCACCGGCTCGCCGGTTGCGAAGTGGTGAACCTGTGTCGTTTCGAGGCTGGTATAGGGCTCTCCCCACCGGAGAATTGGAAAATGAATCACGGCTCTGTCGATCCTGTATTCGTGTACGCGGTTAACGAAGTGGCCTATTCAACCGTGACCGAGATTGTGGTGCAGAGGCCGTCCTGGGTCACGTGCTGGTCGTCACCAATCTGCAGCGTCAGCGTGTGCGCACCTGGCGGCAGCATGGTCTCGAAGGCCTTCGAGCCATCCCCAAAGTGCACCCACGGATCGGCCTTCGGAATGGCCTCCCCCACCGTGAGACACTCGGTATCGATGCCCACATGGTGGTGGCCCATTCCATCGCGCGGACTCTCCACCTCGGCCGGCACCGGCGAGATATTGAGGTTCGACACGATGAATTCCATCGACACCGGACTCGTCACAGTCGCCCCGTCGGTCGGCGTCACGAATCCAACCGTGGGAGCGGTAGACGACCGGTCCTCGGCTGGCGCGGCTGGCGCGGTCTCTTCCATCGGTTCCGCCGCGGGCTCCGGTGCGGCGCCCCCGCAGGCTGCCATACCGGTCGCCAGGACGATAGCCAGGCCACCTGTCCAATTCGCGGTCCGCGGCTGACACCCGTTCCTTCGTCTGAACATTGCACGTCTCCTTTTGCTACCAATTGCAACGGGCCTGAAGGCCGGTGCGATGTGTCCCTGGAGCGCCCACAGGGCCCTCGTCAATACACGCCGACGGTCGTCGACGCCCCCAACTGACTAAACGGTCGAACGCCGCTCACACCGTCCCAGGGGTACTGCTCGCAGGGCTTCTCCCGCTCCCCTTCGTCTCGCTCCAAAAATCGGGGCACGAAGAACTCTTTCGTGAGCGTGGTCAGCATCACCCGTCCGGTGTCTCCGTAGCCGACCACCTGGTCGGCATCGTCCACGTCCACCACCTGGAGGACGGCGCGAGGCTGCGGGGCGTAGTACGTGATTTTGTAGCCGTTTTCGGGCCCACTTGGCGGACTAGCGGCGAGACCCATCAGGGTGTTGCCGTAGGTCGGCGTCATATAGATACCGTCCAACAGTTCCTCATGCGCGAAGCGATTCCACTGCGGTGTGAACTCGGTGCCTCCCGCGAAGATACCGGTGATGCCAGCGTCTTTCAGGCTCGAACCGTTCTCTTCCAACCGACTCGCGAGCGCTTCGAGCAGCTTCGGCGTCGCGAACATGCACTTGATGTCATGGCCTGCCGAAAGCACCGTGAGCGCCTGATCGATGACGTGCTCCTGGTAGGCCTTCAGATGCTCCGTCCAGCCCTTCTTGATCAATTTGATCACCCAGCGGGGATCGAGGTCGACGCAGAAGCAGATGCCACCGCGATGCTGCGCCAGATGCTCGACCGCGAGTCTGAGGCGACGCGGACCGCTCGGTCCCAGCATCAGCCAGTTGCTGCCCTTGGGAAAGCTCGCATCGGGCAATGTGTCTGAAAACAGCTCGTAGTCGATCCGAAAATCTGCCTGGGTCACCCGGCTCTTGGGGATACCAGTTGTACCGCCCGTCTCGAACACGAACGTCGGCCGGTCGGCATACGCTTTGGGCACCCATCGGCGCACGGGCCCACCGCGGAGCCAGTCGTCCTCAAAATGCGGAAATTTCGACAAATCGGCAAAACTTTGCACCTGCTGACGTGGATCCCAACCAGCCTGCTGAGCCCAGTCGAGCCAGAACTGGCACCCCGTGTCAGGATTGAAATGCCACTCGATAATTTCTCGCACCCACGCGTCAAGCGCTCTGTTGGCTTCTGTGGTGTTGGTCTCGGTCAACGCATACTCCCCGTAATCATCAACACGCGATCTTACACCAGGCGCCTGCGACGGGGCACCGCATGAAACGGAGATCACCTGGTTCGCATGTTCCACCGGGGCCCAACGAATCGTCGGCCACCGGGCACCTGGCCAGGATGGCTGGACCACCGCTGGCCATCCGGTTGCGCGGAGCAACCGGGAATAGGTCACAGCGATCAGACGGCGAGCAACTGATCGGACTTGGCGGCGAAGACGAAATCGCTCTCCGTCAGACCATCGATCTTGTGCGTCCAAATCGTGACGGTCACCAGTCCCCAGGACAGCGCGATGTCCGGGTGGTGCCCCTGCTCCTCCGCCATCTCGCCGACGCGGACGGTGAAGTCGAGCGCCTGGCGGAAATCGTCAAAGCGGTAGCCTTTCTCGAGGTGGTGCTCGTTGACCACCTGCCAGCCCCCACCCAACTGGTGTTGATAGGTCGCCAGTTCGTCGCCTTGCAACGGCGGCACCCCACCGCGACAGGGCACACACTGCTTCGAAGCTAGATCGCTCACTCTGGTTGTCTCCACTTCCGGAAGGCCGCACGCCTGCACTCTCGCGGTGTCACGACGACCGTCGACCACGAGCTAGTTTATAGTGAACCATGATGTTCGCCGGGGTCGGCGAACGGGAGGAGGCTCAATGGCCACACAAGAGCAGAACTTCGCGAACCACGCCCGCTTTGTCGCGCCGTTCCACTACGTCGCATTTCCGATCTTGCTCCTCAACCTCGGATACCGACTCTACTGGCTCTCCGGCGGCCTGAGGTTCGACGCCGTCCTGGATGCCCTAGTCGGAGTCGCGCTCATCATCGTAGCCTTGTTCGCGCGAGTCTTCGCGTTGGGAGCACAGGACCGAGTCATCCGACTCGAGATGCGGCTCCGCATGCGAGACCTGCTGCCAGACGATCTACACGGCCGCATCAACGACTTCACGCCCACTCAGATGGTGGGTCTACGATTCGCGGGGGATGCGGAGCTACCGGCGCTGGCGCGCAAGGTACTGGACGAGAACATCACCAAGGCCACCCCGATCAAGAAGGCAATCACGGACTGGCAGCCAGACTTGCACCGCCTGTAGAGAACGGCCGCCACCACTCACGAGCCAGGCTCGTCGAGCACCGTCGCGCCCAGCTGAGCGACCTGCTGCTCGAGTTGGCCGCCACAACGGACTTCGTCACGACGGCACCCAGCGAGATTCTCGCCCTCCGCGACCGACCGACGGCGACGAGGGTGGTAAGGTGCTTGGTTGATCCTTACTATGGCTGTCGATAATCAGGTCGCCCCGCTCATCCAGTCCGCACGCAGCGGGCACACGAGGCGACACGTCCTGATCGACGCGTGGGGGTCCCCCGCCGATCGCCTGGACGACGCGGACGGGATCCGCTCGCTGCTTGAACAGGTCATCGACACACTCGGCGCCACGCTGCTCGACCTGTCTCTCCGCCGATTCAGCCCCCAGGGCGTCACGGCGGTGGCAATGCTGGCGGAGTCGCACTTGGCCGTACACACCTGGCCTGAGCAAAACTATTTCGCCGCCGACCTGTTCTACTGCGGCGCCGGCGACAGCGAGCAGGCAGTACAGATGCTCGTGGATGGCATGGGTGCCGTCGAGGTCCGCCGACACGACGTGTCTAGAGGCTTTGAGCTCCCCGTGCCCGCCCCGTCGCGAGACACCCGGTGAGCACCACGGCTCCACACTCGGGGGCTGGCCCTGATCCTGGCGTTGAACACGGTTCGCATCGGGTCGCGCTCGCTCGTGGCGGATGTCTGCGCCACCGCACGCGGGCAAGATGACCGAATATCAATGAGTGCAAGATGAAACGAATCGCATGGTCGACCATGGTGGTCGTCGCGGCTGGGCTCGCGTCCGGTGAGCAGGCCGCGGGCCAAGCTGGCGAGCAGGACGCCGCCCAGACGATGATCGAATCGCTGGCGGAGTTTCGATTTGACCAGCTGGGCCATCCGCAGATCCAGACCGATTCGATCAGGCCGGTACTGGCCCCGCGGTCACGACCCCACCGACTCCTGATTCTACCGGTACGTTTTGACGGCACAGGCTACGACCGCTTCGCCGGCGACCCCGCCCAGGACGACAAGAACCGCGCGTACTTCCAGGACCTCCTGTTTGCCGGAGGCCCAATGGCCCCGGAGCCGGGCACCCTCTCCCACTACTACTGGCACCAGTCGCGCGGTGTCTACAATGTCACCGGCGATATCTTTCCGGTCGTAGAGCTGGCCCAGCCGCTGCACTACTACGGTCGACCAGCACAGAATTCTGACGGAAGCTGGCGCAACGACGAGCGCGCGAGCGAACTGGTGATCGACGCATTGCAGGCCGCCACCACGGCCGAGCCGGACTTTCCCTGGCAGGACTACGACCAATGGGACCCGGAGGATTTCGATGGCGACAACAACCGTGACGAACCAGACGGCTACCTTGATCACTTCATTCTGGTGGTCGCGGGCAAAGGCCAGTCCTCATGCCAGGGCCTGTACAAGCTGGGCGAAAAATTAAACACCAACGCCGCACCCGACGCGTTCATGGGACTGACGCAGGCAGAACAGGATTGCGGCGACCGCATTTGGCCACATCGGTTCGCCCTGAGCCAGAACCTGGACAGTGGTCCGGTGATGGACGGCCAGATGAATGTGCAGGGTGGCGCCGACATCGGCGCCGGCATGTGGGTGCTGGACTACAACATGCAGTCCGAATACACGGAGCCGTCCACATTCATCCACGAATTCGGTCACTCCCTGGGGCTCCCGGACATCTATGCTCGGGCAACCAACAACTCCACCGCGTCGTGGGACGCCATGTCCAGTACCGCCTCACCCGAACCGCAGGAGTTGAGCGCATGGTCGCGAACCGTGCTGGGTTGGTTGACACCCTGCGTGGTTCGGCCGAAGGACCTGGGCGGCCGGCCCACCGGGTCTCTGTATCTGAAGACCATGAACGACTGGAGTGGCGACGAGGGACATGTCACGGCGAGCGGCGTATGTGACGCCGTGATGGTCGTCTTGCCACCCAAGGTCCGAGACATCACGATGGGCCCACTGGGTGCCGCCAATGGCCGACAGGTCGCCTATTCCGGCCAAGGCAACAATATGAACCGCACGCTGGCCCGGACCTTCGACCTGAGTCGGGTCCCGGCCGGCGAACCGGTAGTGATGCACCTGGACGCATGGTTCGTCATCGAAGCGGAGTGGGACTATCTCTACGTCGAGGCGGCCGCCTCGGGTGAGCCATTCCGGCGCATCCTCCCCAGCGACAAGAGCACCGTCGACGACGCCCAGAGCGTCATGCCCTCGACCAAAGGACACGAAGGGGCCGGATCCTCCCCGGGGTTTACCGGCCGCAGCGGCGACCTGGACGGAGATGGCAAGGTGGAATCGTCGCCTGGGTGCGACCCCGCGGCCGAGCGCGTCTTGGCCGAAGACCGAGTCGGCGCCACCGGGGCGGATCCCTGCGAAACCCCGCAGTGGGTCCGGGCGGCGTTCGACCTGAGCGACTACCGGGGCCGCGACGTGCGCGTGCGATTCACCTACTTCACCGACATGGCGGCGGTTGAAGACGGCGCGCTCGTGGACAATGTGTCGATTCCCGCCATCAACTTTCTCGACGACTTCGAAGGCCCAGACCTCTCGGGCTGGCAGGCCCAGGGATTCACCCTTTCCCCTGGAGCACACCAACTGGCCGTCCCCCACTTCTACCTCTTGGAATACCGCGACCCGTATCGCGAGTTCGACACCGTCAAGAACTATGACCAGGCGCTGTCCCACCCCGGCTTCACGTTTTTCCCGGATTCGGACGGCGAGATGTCAGCGCTCAACGTGAACTACCGACCCGGCGTGGTGATGTGGTACTACAACGGCGAATACCTCTGGAGCCAGAACGAACCGGCGGAAACCGGTCCCGGGCGCGGCTTCTTGCTCGTCGTGGATGCGAACCCCCAGGAATTTGCGATCTCGGCCTTACCGCAGCAGTACTTTCAGTCGTCTGACGGCTGGACCTCCTGGCAGTTCGACGAGACGGCGCAGCCGTGGCTCCGTGACAGCTTTGTCGACGCCATGTGCTTCCAGCGCCGTCCGGACTATTACTCAACCGACGTCTCACAGGCGGATACGGCACGCTGTGCGGAGGTGCTGGTCGACGGCCAGCCGGCGATGGAGCGGCTGAGCTGGGATGGACGGCCACTGATGTACGGCTACTCGATCATCAACGAATTCTTGCCCGGTCCAGAGCGTCGTGCGCGCAAGTCGGGAGGCACGCTGTTTGACCTGAGGATCCGCGACGGCCAGACGCAATACAGGCTCTACGATCGAGCGTTGCGCGGTATGCACTCCGCGGATGCCCCCTTCGCGACAGAAGACTTCGCGAACGGCCTCGAAATCTACCGCGCCGAGGACGGCGTCATGCGTCAACAGGCAGCGACTCCGTTCGCCGCGGTCAGTACGTTTACCGACGAACGACCGAATCGGTACCAGAACCCCAGGCTGCCCTTTGGGGGCGCGGACATACCAGACACAGGCTTCAGCTACACACTCGAACGGCCAGACGCTGGCGCGCCCGAACAGAGTGAAATTCGGTTGCTCTTCCGCTGGCGCTAGTGTCCCTCTGGACACGTACCCCGCACCGATGCGGCGTTCGCGAGCTCACTATCCCGCGGCCCCCTCTGGCGGCGCAGCAAATGCGTCGCGGCTGGCGGTCAGCCACAACCCGCCATCCACGACGAGCGTGTGACCGGTGATGTAGGACGCGGCGTCCGAGCAGAGAAACAGCGCGGCGTCGCTCACGTCACGAATCAATCCAAGACGCCGAAGAGGGGCAGTGTGTTCCGCCCGCTCCTTTGCCGCGTCGTCGAGCAGCCGGCGCACCCCCTCGGTGTCGGCGATTGGTCCGGGGGCGATGCCGTTAACACGGATGGCGTACGGCCCCCACTCGACCGCGAGGACCCTGGTCAGCGCGTCGATTCCCGCCTTCGCGGACGCCACGTGAAGCTGCGCCGGCGTGCCCAGATAGTGCAGCGTCGCGCTGATGTTCAGCATGACGCCGCCACGCCGCTTCAGGTGTGGGAGCGCCGCTTTGGCGCAATGAAACGTACCTTTCAGATCGATGTCGACCACGGTCCCGAAACCGTTGGGAGAGAGGTGCTCTGCCAAACAGAGGAAATTTCCCGCGGCGCCGTTGATGAGGATGTCGAGCCCGCCCAGTTCCTCGACAGTCCGCGCGACGGCCGCTTCGACGGCGGCTGGATCCCTGACGTCGGCCGCGACGGCCACCCCGCGGCGACCGGTCGCCCGAATCTCGGCCGCGGTCGGGTCGAGATGCTCGGACGACCGACTTGTGATGGCCACGTCGCACCCGTAGCGAGCGAGCTCAAGCGCGATGCCTCGACAAATGCCGGTGCCTCCGCCCGTGACGAGTGCGGTCCGCCCCTCCAACAGATTCGGTTGAAATGTCATGCATCCTCTCTTGTCCGTGTGGCACGACTGCCGCCCCCGGTCGGCCGGGTGAGAGGGCAACGCACCACCGCGCTATACAATGCGAGCCGTCTTGCGGTTACTCGCGTTTCTCACCGAGGCGTTTCCGTTCTGGGTGCTCATCTGCAGCGCGCTGGCATTGGCGCGCCCGGCGCTCTTCACCTGGTTCAGCGGCTCACTGATCACACTCGGCCTCGGCATCATCATGCTCAGCATGGGGATGACCCTCGGATTCGAGGACTTCCGCCGAGTGGGGAGACAGCGTGGCCGGGTGCTCCCCGGGGTGCTCCTGCAATACACGGTGATGCCCGCGCTGGGATGGAGCCTCGGATACCTCCTGGCGCTGCCTACGCCTTTCGCCGTCGGACTCGTGCTCGTCTCCTGCTGTCCCGGCGGCACGGCGTCGAACGTTATCTCCTACCTGGCGAAGGCAGACGTGGCTCTTTCGGTCACGATGACCGCCGTGTCCACGCTGCTGGCGGCCGTGATGACCCCGCTCCTGACCGCCTGGCTGGCCGGAAATCGGATCGACCTCTCCGCGACTGGTCTGTTCGTGGACACGGTGCAGGTGGTGATCCTACCGGTTGTGGCAGGCGCGCTACTCAAATGGCGGTTCCCTCGAATCATCGAACCTATCTTGCCGGTCGCGCCGCTGGTAGCCGTGCTCACCATCACGTTGATCGTCGCATCCGTGATCGGCGCCGGACGCGAGCAGATACTGGAAGCCGGCGTTCGACTGCTCGTGGCAGTGTTCGCACTGCATCTGTTCGGTTTCCTGTTCGGCTACCTGGCTGGCAAGGTCGTCCTCAAGCGCGAAATCTCGGCGCGTACCGTCGCGATCGAAGTCGGGATGCAGAACTCCGGACTTGGCGTCGTGCTGGCCAGAGGCAACTTCTTGAATCCGCTAGTGGCGATCCCTAGCGCCATTTCCACCGTCGCCCACTCGCTGATCGGCAGTCTCGCGGCAGCATGGTGGAGTCGATCACCGGCTGTCGATGTGCCACCCCCCGTGGAGTCCCGGCGGACCTAGCAGTCCGTGGTGATAGTAGCGAGCAGCTCTGCATTCCGAGGGCGCCAAGGGTGGATTAGAGACGGGCAATGGCTCGTTCGACCAACGACCGCTCCGCCGCGGGCAATTCAAGCTCCAGGGCCGCGACACGCCCATCCTCAGACATCTTTCGCCAAGTCTTGGCCAACACGTCAAGCAGCCTGGCTTCTTCGTGCTTGGATGCGAAGTCAGCAAGATAGTGGTCGAGGAACACCAGACAGATCACGTCCTCGAGCAGCTGCACGTCCGGATCCGCTTTCAACTGTTCCTTCCGCAGAAGCGACTCGATCCGGGCGATCACGGCGGCATCGTAGCCGACCTGGTCGAGGATGGCGGCGGCCGTGGACGCGTGAAACCGCGCCAGTTCGGTGCGCCACTGTCGGTATCCGGCGCGCCCATCCGGATAGTCCGCGCGGGGGCTGACCCAGCGACGGATGTGCTGACATCGCGCCGCTAGCCGCACCGGCTCCGGAGCATCTGGACGATACCGCTCCAAATGGGCCGTCATACGCCTGGCGTAGACCAGTTCGCGCGGCTGGGCGAAGCCGTCGACCAGCTCCGAGTTCGGGTCCTCAGCGTTCGCCGCGTCGAACCGGTCAATGGCGCGCTGAAATAGGCCGGTAGCGTGCATGGGTGCGTGGTCTCCTCTACGGCACGTCGCCGTGAGGGTTATGATAACTAGTTCCATGGCCCCAGACGACGACATCCACCCAGAGTTCGATCGCATGCTGGGACGGGACGCGAAAGAGCGCCTGCTCGCCCAGCGGGGCTGCGTGCTCTGGCTGTACGGCCTGTCCGGATCAGGCAAAAGCACGTTGGCGCACGCGCTGGAAAAGAAATTGCACGGCGACGGCGTGCTGACGCGCCTGCTGGATGGCGACAATATCCGCACCGGGCTGAATAGCGGACTGGGTTTCTCTGACGATGACCGTCTCGAGAACATCCGCCGCATCAGCGAAGTTGCACGACTGTTTGCCGAGACCGGCATCGTCACGCTGGCCGCCTTCATTACGCCAACGCGCGCACTGCGATCCCTCGCGCGGGCCATCGTCGGAGCGCGCGACTTCCGTGAAATCTACGTAAAAGCCTCATTCGCGACGTGCGCCACGCGTGACGTCAAAGGCCTCTACGCCAAGGAGGCGGCCGGTGGCGTGAAGCACTTCACCGGCAGAGATTCTCTGTTCGAGGAACCGGACCCGAGCACGGATGGCCTCGTCGTCATCGATACCGAGGACGCGCCCCTCGAAGAATCGACCGACGCGCTTTATCGGATCGTCCGTCCTCTCATCGCCCCCCAAGACGCCCGCAGAACGTGAATATGTTGTCCTACAAGCTCAACCATGTGCGGCAGTTGGAATCGGAATCGATCTTCGTGCTGCGTGAGACCGCCGCCCAGTTCGACCGTCCGGCCCTCCTCTTTTCGGGCGGGAAAGACTCCATCGTCATGGCCCATCTGGCCCGCAAGGCCTTCCACCCGGCGCGCATTCCCTTCATGCTGCTGCACATAGACACGGGGCACAATTTTCCAGAGACCATCGAATTCCGAGACCGTTTCATCGCGGCGATCGGCGCACGCCTGATCGTGGCGCACGTGCAGAATTCCATAGACGCCGGCCGGGTTGTCGAGGAGACGGGGCCCAACGCCAGCCGCAATAAGCTACAGACGGTGACGCTGTTGGACGCCCTCGAAAAGCACCAGTTCGACGCGGCGCTGGGGGGCGGCCGTCGGGACGAAGAAAAGGCCCGCGCCAAGGAGCGTTTCTTCTCCCACCGGAACGACTTCGGCGAGTGGGCCCCCAAGGCCCAACGCCCTGAACTGTGGAACCTGTTCAACGGGCGCCACCATCACGGGGAGCACTTCCGGATCTTTCCCTTGAGTAATTGGACCGAGATGGACGTCTGGCAATACATCAAACGCGAAGCGATCGACCTGCCGAGCCTGTATTTTTCGCACGAACGAGCCGTGGTGGACCGCCACGGCTCACTGCTCGCTGTCTCCGATGTGGTCCGTCCCCAAGCGGGCGAAACGTCGAAGAACAGAACCGTCCGATTCCGCACCATCGGCGACATGACCTGCACCGGTGGCGTTGATTCCGTCGCGACCTCGCTGGATGACATCATCGCGGAGGTCGCCGCGGCGCGAGAGACCGAACGTGGCACGCGGTCGGACGACAAACGCTCGGAGTCCGCCATGGAGGATCGCAAGAAGGAGGGCTATTTCTAATGTCCACGAGCGAGACCGCGGGCTATATGGAGATGGACCTGTTGCGGTTTACCACCGCTGGCAGCGTCGACGACGGCAAGAGCACCCTGATCGGCCGACTCCTGTACGACAGCAAGAGCATCTTCGAAGACCAGCTCGAGGCCATGGAGGAATCGAGCCGAAAGCGCGGCGACGAACATGTCAATCTTGCGCTGCTGACGGACGGCCTTCGGGCCGAGCGCGAACAGGGGATCACGATCGACGTGGCCTACCGGTACTTCGCGACGCCGCGGCGAAAATTCATCATCGCCGACACCCCCGGACACATTCAGTACACGCGCAACATGGTGACGGGCGCGTCGACGGCCAGCCTCGCCATCATTCTGATCGACGCCCGGAAAGGCGTCGTCGAACAGACCTGCCGCCACGCGTTCATCGCAAATTTGCTTCGCATTCAGCATGCGGTGGTGGCGGTGAACAAGATGGACCTCGTGGACTACGACGAGGACACCTACGACGCGATTGTCGCGGCGTTCCAGGACTTCGCGTCTCGTCTCGACAACCTTGTTGCGATCACGTTCATTCCCATCAGCGCCCTGCGCGGTGACAACGTCGTCGACAAGTCGACACAGATGCCCTGGTACGCGGGCCCATCCCTGCTCCAGCACCTCGAGACCGTCTACGTCGGTTCCGAAGAGAACCACGTGGACGCGCGCTTACCGGTGCAGTGGGTCATCCGACCGCAGTCGGATGCCCATCACGACTTTCGGGGATATGCGGGTCGGGTAGCTGGCGGCGTCTTCAAACCTGGCGACGAGGTGCTCGTTCTGCCAAGCGGATTCGCCACGCGAGTGACTGCCATCGAGACCTTCGACAGCGACTTGAAGGAGGCCTTCAGCCCGCTCTCGGTCACCATGACGCTCGACGACGACATCGACGTCAGCCGGGGCGACATGATCGTCAAGCCGAACAACCCGCCGAGGGTCGATCAGGACATCGAGGCCATGGTCTGCTGGTTCTCGGAACGCCCGCTGCGCGCCCGCGCCAAGTATGTGCTTCGCCACACGACCAAGGAGGTCAAGGCCGTCGTGCGTGAAATGCGATACAAGGTCGACATCAACACCCTCCACAAGGTCGAGGGTGAGCCCGAGTTTCGACTGAATGAAATTGGTCGCATCGCGTTACGCACATCGGCGCCGCTCTTCTACGATCGCTACAACCGCAATCGTACGACCGGCAGTTTTGTCCTCATCGATGAGCAGACAAATGAAACCGTCGCCGCCGGCATGATCGTCTGAGGTCCGCGGCGCGCAAAGCGCAAACCGGGTCCGTGACGCGTGGGCCCCGGCGAACAGTGAGCGGACTACGTTGGCAGCGAGTACGTTCCGGGCCGGAGCCCGATGACGAAACTGGGGTTCAACAGAGACGGCTTGTTGTAGCGAAGCGTTCCAGGATGGGGCTTGGGATACCCCGAATTGCGGTAGACACAATCTCCAGCGGCCACGTCCCACTCCATCGTCGGGCCCAGTCGAGGGTACATGTCCGCCCGACCATCGGCGACGACACAAAACTTCAGCGAACTCCCGCTCTTCACCCGTTCCGCGATCGTGAACGGCTCCAGAAACGACTCAAGAGCAGGGCTCGGGTGGGATCGGCTCTCGACGATCCGCAGTGGTTCGGCCGGGTCAGCCAGCGTCGACCGTAGACGTCGGGGTGCCGACTCTCCCTCCTGCTTCCAGGCCCCCCCCCCAGCCGTCGCGTAGAACAGCAGCCCCGAAGCGGGCGCCGCGACCACGCCGAGCACCGGTTCGCCACCTTCGATCATGGCGATGTTCACGGTGAATTCGTCTGTCCGATTGATGAACTCCTTGGTACCGTCGAGCGGATCGACCAGCCAGTACCGCGGCCACTGGCGGCGCTCTTCGTACTCCGGCAGCGCGCGTTCCTCAGAGATGTAGGGAA
Source organism: uncultured bacterium (assembly GCA_963934795.1). Taxonomy (GTDB): domain Bacteria; phylum Acidobacteriota; class Vicinamibacteria; order Vicinamibacterales; family UBA8438; genus UBA8438. The sequence continues at coordinate 31,218 of CAWWAF010000012.1, read as the reverse complement.
TGGTGTCGTCCAGCGCGAGCACCCCCTCCCGGATAATCTCCTCGGCCGCAAGGTCAACCCCGGTGACCGGCGAGCCATCCTCTTTCTGTCGTACCCAGGTATCGCGGGCATGGTAGTGCTTCAGCACCACTGTCGCGGCCCGTTTCGCAATGTCATTGACTGCTTCGATTGTGACCATGGCGCCGGCAGTGTAGCAGTTCGGGAACACCTATCGCGTCGCGCGCGCGCCCGGCCCGCGGCCATGCAACCGGAGCGCCAACTTGACGAAGACGCACCCGGCGGATGAGAATGGGAACTCTTGACAATGCATACGCGCGCCGCCTGTCGATGTTGCTGTTGTCCGGAGGCTCCCTGGGCCCCCGAGCTGATGGTCGTATCGCGCATGGCGCAAGTAGCAGACTGACAAGAGCCAAACGCGAATGACAAAAAGCCCGGGAGCCACACGCTCCCGGGCTTTTTTTTGTGTCGACGGCCAGGTGGCCGTCGATCGATAGCGAGTCCGAGGCACACCATGTTTGAAGAATCAGCGATGCGCTCGATCAGCAAGGCCGTCTCGTGGCGCGTCGTGGCCACCGCGACCACCACGCTCCTGGTATTTGCGTTCACGGGTCGCACTGACCTTGCAGTGACCATCGGACTCCTCGAAGCGGTCACCAAAATGGCGCTGTACTATTTCCACGAACGCGCATGGAACCGGCTCAACCTGGGGCGCAAACCGGTGCCCGTCCCGGATCCATCGGTCAATGCGGCGCTGGCTTCGCAAGGCGGTGAGTCGGAATGACTGACTCCAACACCCGCCTGGACGCCACCGCGCTGGCTGAAGCCGGCCGAGCGCTGGAGGGCGACACGCCGCTCGAGATCCTCCGTTGGGCGTCCAACAGGTTTGCACCGCGACTGACATTCGCAACTGGCTTCGGCGCCGAGGGCTGCGTCTTGTTGGACCTAATAGGGCGGCACGACCTCGACATCGATATCTTCACGCTGGACACGGGTCTCCTGTTTCCGGAGACCTACGAGTTGTGGCGACGACTCGAAGCCAAGTACGACTTCACTATCCGCAGTGTGAGCCCCGAACTGTCGATCGAGCAGCAGGCTGCCACGCATGGTCCAGAACTCTGGGAACGGGAGCCGGACCGGTGCTGTAACATGCGGAAAGTCACCCCGTTGACCGCGCAGTTGGTCGGATTCGACGCATGGATCACGGCGATACGTCGCGACCAGACGGACAGCCGAGCGGGCGCGCTCGCGGTGGAATGGGACCCAAAATTCGCGCTCGGCAAGATCAATCCATTGGTCCGTTGGACCAAGAGAGACGTGTGGGCACACCTGCTCAAGCATGACGTGCCATACAATCCGCTTCACGATCGTGGCTACCCGAGTGTCGGCTGCAAACCCTGCACGAGCATGGTGAACGCCGGGGAACACGATCGGGCGGGCCGCTGGCGCGGTGCGCCCAAGTCAGAATGTGGTCTGCATACCCAGGTCGACGGAACCGACGAGTTCGGGGACACGAGTTCCCCGCGTAGCCAGGAGCGACCCGGGCTTCCATTGCCATGATCGGGTCAATTTCTCTTTTTCCAGTCTTCCTCAAGCTAGCCGACCGCCCAGTGGTCGTCATCGGCGGCGGGCCGGTCGCGACGTCCAAGCTGAGAGGCCTGCTCGACGCTGGAGCGCGGGTGACCGTGGTCGCCCCGGCCGTGACATCGGAAATCGAAGCAAGTGGGGTGCCGATTCGGCAGCGACCATTTGAGCCGACCGACCTGGACGATGCATGGCTGGTGGTTGCGGCCGCCTCTGCCACCGTCAACCGTACCGTGGCGGATGCCGCCGAGAAACGCCGTCTCTTTGTCAACGCGGTGGACGACCCGCCGAACGCCAGCGCGTATCTTGGTGGTGTGGTGCGACGCGGCGGTGTCACCGTGGCCATCTCGACCGATGGCCACGCCCCCGCACTCGCCGGGCTGATTCGGCAGGCGCTCGAGGCGCTCTTGCCAGTGTCCGAAGTGGAACAATGGATGAAGACGGCCCGGGTAGAACGCGCCGCATGGATGCGCGACAGCGTCCCAATAGAGCGGCGGCGGCCCCTGCTCTTGCAAGCCCTGGCCGGACTCTACGAAGATCAGAAGTCATGATTTCGAGGGGATGGGTCTCACTCGTCGGCGCTGGTCCGGGCTATCCGGATCTGCTGACCATGCGAGCCGTGGAACGGCTCCGGACCGCGGATCTCGTGTTGTTCGACGCCCTCGTCGCCCCGGCCGTGGTAGCCCTAGCCGGTCAGGCCCAGCGCTTCTGCGTCGGCAAGCGGGCTGGTCGCAAATCTGTGCGACAGGAGACGATCATCCGCTTGATGGTCCGAGCAGCGCAACGCGGCCGTCGCGTCGTGCGTCTAAAATGTGGTGACCCCTACGTATTGGGTCGCGGGGCCGAGGAAGGTGTGGCGCTGAGAGCGGCCGGCGTCCCCTTCGAGGTGATCCAGGGCATCACGACGGCAGTGGCCGCACCGGCTGGAGCTGGTATCCCACTGACCCATCGCGGCCTTGCCTCCGGCTTCGTCGTCGTCTCTGGACATCATGACACCAGTTACCGGCCGATCCTGGGTTCGTTGGAACCCGGCTCGGCCACGGTCGTCATTCTGATGGGTCTGTCCAACCGCCGCGGCATCGCGACCTGCCTTCTAGAACGTGGGTGGACCGTGGATACTCCGGCGGCCGTGGTCTTCGCCGCCGCGAGTTCGCGCGAACGGACCTGGATAGGTACACTGCGGGCCCTCGGCGACACGCCCCACGCCGATGAATCAGAAGACCCAGGCACGATCGTGATCGGCACGGTCGTCAACCTGCACACCGTGCTCAGAGACGTCGGCATGTCGACTCCTGCCGCCGAAGGGAAAGGCTGAACATGACCTGGAAACACGCACTGGGCGAGCGCGTGCCCGATGATCTGGGACGCGAGATCGATACCTACGAGAACCAGATGGCCCTGAAGCGACAGGGCAAACTCGACGACAAGGTGTTCGCCGAAACGCGCTTGCGGCGCGGGGCGTATGGTCAGCGGTATGACAACGGTCAGCGGAACGACGGCACGGGCGTCAAGCCGCTCCCCTTCCCGTCGGACGGCCAGACCAAAGGCCCCGACACGGTCTGGGACGCTCCCGGGATGCAGCGGATCAAGATTCCGTTCGGCGGACTCTCCACGGCTCAGATGGACACCCTGGCCGAACTCGCTGAAGAGTACAGCGACGGGGTCGTCCACATTACGACCCGTCAGGACGTGCAACTCCATTACGTGCATATCGACGACACGCCAGACCTGATGCGACGCCTCGCGGCCGTCGGGATCACGACGCGGGAGGCATGCGGCAACACCGTGCGCAACGTGACCGCATGCCCCATCGCTGGTGTCTGCCGGGATGAGACGTTTGACGTCACGCCCTACGCTCAGGCGTCGGCGCGATTCCTCCTCGGGCACCCGGACACACAGGACTTCGGTCGCAAGTTCAAGGTCGCGTTCTCCGGGTGCAGGCAGCACGCGTGCGGACTGGTCAACATGCATGACTTCGGCGCGATCGGCGTAACCAGGGAAGTCGACGGTGCCACGCAACGCGGCTTCGAGGTATATGTCGGCGGCGGACTTGGCGCGGTCCCGCACGAAGCCAAGCTGTTCGAGCCGTTCATGGCGGAGGACGAGATCCTGCCGACCCTGCAGGCGATGTCCCGGGTGTTCGCACGACTGGGCGAGAAGAAAAATCGCGCCAGAGCCCGTATCAAGTTCTTGGTCGCCCAACTTGGTCTCGATGAATTTCGGCGCCTGGTGCGGGATGAACGCACCCGTCTCCCGCGAGACGACCGCTGGACCGACTACATCAACGACCTCCCAGCGTACGGCGAACAACCGCTAAAGACAGGGGAGCCGCTGGGAGATGTGACGGGCTCGGGCGCGTTCGAGGCCTGGGCTCGGACAAATGTCTACCACCAGCGACAACCCGGCTACGTCGTGGCCACCGTAAGCCTTCCACTGGGCGACCTGAGCAGTGACCAACTGCGACGGTTGGCCACGGTGGCTCGGCGCTTCGTCGGGGACACCGTCCGGGCGACGGTGGAGCAGAACATCGTGCTTCGCTGGGTCCGTGAGTCTGATTTACCGGCGCTGCACCGCGAGCTCGACGCGATCGGGCTCGCGCGGCCAGGCGCGGAGTCCATCGCGGACATCACGTCGTGCCCCGGCACCGACACCTGCAAGCTGGGGATCGCGTCGTCACGTGGGCTCGCCGCCGAGCTCGAGCGGCGTCTCGCCGGGCAAATTGAGACGATGGACGAGTCGGTCCGCAGCCTCCGCATCAAGGTCAGCGGTTGCTTCAACTCCTGCGGACAGCACCACATCAGCGACCTGGGGTTCTACGGAGTCAGCCGTCATGTCGGCGGGCACGTTGTCCCCCATTTCCAAGTCGTGCTGGGGGGAAAGTGGGTGGAGAACGGGGGCGCCTATGGGCTGGCAGTCGGGGCGGTCCCATCCAAGAACATTCCTGAGGTGGTGCAACGCATCACCGATCGCTATGTGGCGGATCGCAACGACGCGGAGAGCTTCTACGCCTTCACCACACGGGTCGGGAAGCGAGCGCTGAGAGCCATGTTCGAGGACCTGATGTCGGTGCCGGCACACGACGTCGACGCCGACTACTATCGGGACTGGGGCGATCCGCGGGAGTTCGGCATCGGCGACATGGGAATCGGCGAGTGCGCTGGTGAAGTCGTGTCACTCACGGAGTTCGACCTGGCCGGCGCCGAGAGCCAGATTTTCGAAGGACAACTGCAACTAGAAGCAGGGGATTTCGAGCGCGCGGACGCGCTCGCCTACGGCGCAATGCTGCAGGCAGCCAGAGGGCTGATCAAGACCGAGAATATCGATATCTCAGACGACGCCGAAGAGATCGTGGACCAGTTCCGCACGCGGTTCTTCGACACGGAGCTGTTCTTCGATCGCTTCGCCGGTGGAAAGTTCGCGCAGTATCTGTTCAGGCGGCACGCGCGGCAGACCCCGACGAGTGGCCCAGATACGGCGCGCCAACTCATTGAAGAAGCCCAACTCTTCGTCGAGGCGACGCATGCGTGCCAGGCTCGGCTCGCGGCCCTGCCACCGGTGATACCGCAACCACATGACGGCCCGTCGGCCGCTGGGAGCCAGTCGTGAACCTCGCAACGATGACACCTCCGCTCGTGGACGACCTGCAACGCGTGGCCCTCAAGGTCTTCCTCACGAACGACTCGGAGCTGGACCCGCGTGACGCCATCCCCGTGTTTCATCGGTGGATCCAAACGCAGGCGGTGAACGGTCTCCTGATCGACGTCGCCGACTACGCGCACCTTCCCAGTGGGCCAGCAGTGCTGCTGGTCGCCCACGAGGGCCAGTACGCGCTTGACCGAACACACGGGCGACTCGGTCTCCAGTACACGCAGACGCGCCCCCTCGATGGTGCTCTCTCGGAGAGGCTTGAGGTGCTGTGGCGTACGCTTGTGTCGGCGGCACGCCTTCTGGAAACCGACCCCGCGCTGCCGGGACTGGTCCGCTTTTCTGGGAACGAGATTGACTGCATCGCCCAGGACCGACTGTGTGCTCCCAACACCCCCGAGACCCTTGTCGCTCTGCGTCCAAGCCTGGAATCGTTGCTCTCTCGGGTCTCAGCTGAAGCCGATTGGTCGTTCACGCGGGACACGGAGCCGGACGCCCCGTTCAGGGTAACGGCCAAGACATCATCCTCAGCCCCCCTGGACACCACCGCCGGGCAGCGCGCAACGCCGAACGACGACTAGCCCGTGCCCCGTCGACGCCACGCTCTGCGCGGCTAACCGCATCCGCCAGTTGGAGAGCCAGGCGACCGCTCCCCCGGCGATCGCGGTGAGGGTTCACCACGGCCATTCATATTAGATTTACTTATATTAAGCACGGCGAACATTAGCTTCTCGTGATAGACTCTTCAGTCCCATGCACGTTGAGACGCTCAGTATTTTCTGTGACGTGGTCCGCCACGGAAGCTTTTCGCGAGGCGCACTCGCCAGTTCTGTCAGCCAATCGGCGGCCAGCCAAGCCGTGCGTCACCTCGAGAAGCAACTGGGGGCTGAACTGATCGATCGGTCCAAACGACCGTGGGAGCTGACGGCAGAGGGCGCGATCTTCTTCAAGGGCTGTCAAGAAATCGTGGAGCGATATCACGAACTGGAAGACGCGGTGCGCCACCACCAAAACCCGTCTGGGCACCGGGTCCGGTTGGCGTCCATTTATTCGGTGGGTTTGCAGCACCTGAGCCAGTACGTCGATCAGTTCCGGGCCCGGGTCCCCGGAGCCGCAGTCGACCTCGACTATATGCATCCGAACCAGGTGCGCGCACGGGTGCTCAGTGATCAGTCTGACCTTGGGCTGCTCTCGTTCGCGACCTCGGGGCGGGAATTGACCGCGATTCCGTGGAAGAACCAGATCATGGTCGTCGCGTGCGCGCCCAACCACCGGTTTGGTCCGCTAGCCGCGGCCGATGGCGGGATCCGGCCGAGCGATCTAGCCGGAGAACGTTTCGTCGCACTTGACCGTGTGCTCCCGGCCCGGCGCGAAATCGACAAGTTCTTACGACGCCACGAGGTCGAGGTGGAGATCACCGCCGAGTTCGACAACATCGAGACCGTGAAGCAGGCGGTCGACGAGGGCGCCGGCGTCGCGATCCTTCCTGAACCCACCCTACGCCGAGAAGCGAAGCGTGGCACGTTGGTGCAGGCGCGGTTACTGCTGCCGCCTGGAGAACCACCGTTGGTCCGGCCGCTCAGTATCGTGCATCGCCGGAAGCGCCGGCTCAATCCGGCCGTGACCGAATTCATACGACTGCTCCGGGACGACGTGAGTGCCCCCCCCCACCCGGGCATGACACTGGCCGCGAGTGGCGCCGTATCGGCCGTGACGCCCGCGCCTCCCACCGCCGCCGTCGTCGCGGCTCGAGGAACACACCCATGACGACGAACGGAACGAACGGTGCGCGGCCGATCGGGCCGCCAGAGGCGACCGGACTCTATGACCCACAGCACGAGCACGACGCTTGCGGCGTCGGATTCGTCGTGAATGTCAAGGGCGTCCGCACACACAAGCTGGTGCAGCAAGCGTTTGAGGTGGCGCTCAACCTGCGACATCGAGGCGCCTGCGGCTGCGAAGTCAACACCGGCGACGGCGCCGGTCTGTTGATACAGGTACCTGACAAGTTCTTCCGCCGCGAGACGGCGGCGCTCGGATTCGCGTTGCCCGCGGCTGGCACCTACGGGGTCGGCATGCTGTTTCTGCCCCGTCGCCTCGATGAGCAGCGACTGATCGAGGAACTCATCACGCGCATCGTGCGGGAGGAGGGGCAGATTCTGCTCGGCTGGCGATCCGTGCCGACTGATTCCAGTAGCCTCGGCGACACCGCGCGACGGGGCGAACCGGAAATAAAGCAGGTGTTCATCGGCCGTGGCCCGAGACTCCACGACCAGCCAGACGCGTCCGCACGGTTCGAGCGCAAGCTCTATGTGATTCAGAAGCGGCTTGCACGAGCCGTCTTCGAGCTGCGGCTCGAAGAAGCGGCTCTCTTTTACATCGCAAGCCTGTCGTCCCAGACGATCGTCTACAAGGGTATGCTGATCGCCGATCAGGTCGGCGAGATGTTCCCTGATCTGGTAGACCCGGACGTCGAATCGGCGCTGGCGCTCGTACACTCTCGTTTCAGCACGAACACCTTTCCGTCGTGGCCACTCGCGCATCCGTACCGGTATTGCGCGCACAACGGCGAAATCAACACCTTGCGCGGCAACCTCAATTGGATGCGGGCGCGAGAAGCGTTGTGCGAATCCGACCTCTTCGGCGACGACCTACCGAAGCTGTTTCCGGTAGCCAGGGAAGGCCAGAGCGACACCGCCACGTTTGACAACGTGCTGCAGTTCCTTGTGATGACCGGTCGGTCGCTGCCGCACGCGATTTTGATGATGATCCCGGAGCCCTGGAGCAAGCACGAAACGATGCCTCCAGACCGCCGGGCCTTCTACGAGTACCACGCGTCGCTGATGGAAGCGTGGGACGGACCCGCCTCGATCGCGTTCACGGACGGGACCGTCGTCGGCGCCGTGCTTGACCGCAATGGACTACGACCGTCGCGTTACTACGTGACGAAAGACGATCTGGTAGTCATGGCCTCGGAGGTTGGGGTGCTGAGCATCCCGCCGGAAGATGTCGTGACGAAGGGGCGCTTGTTGCCAGGACGGATCTTCCTAGTGGACACGGCCCAAGGCCGCATCATCGACGACGAGGAGATCAAGGCCGAACTGGCGGCTGAACACCCGTATCAAGAGTGGCTGGACACACAGTTGGTCGAGTTGAAAGATCTGCCGGACGCCGCCCCAGCACCACACATGGACAACGTCGAGGTACGGCGTTGTCAGCACGCTTTCGGGTACACCGAAGAGGACCTACGTATCCTGATTGGTCCGATGGCCGAGAAGGGATTCGAGCCGATTGGGTCAATGGGCACCGACACCGCGCTCGCGGTGCTGTCCGACCGGCCCCGATTGCTGTTCGACTATTTCAAACAGCTGTTTGCGCAGGTCACGAACCCACCGCTTGACGCGATTCGGGAGGAGCTTGTCACCGACATGCGGTCGACGCTAGGCCCCGAACGTAATCTCCTGCGGGCCGAGCCGGAGTCCTGTCACCAAATCCGGGCCACGTACCCGATTCTCGACAACGACGAGCTCGCCAAACTGCAGTGCAACCCGGACACGGCGCTGCGAGCCGTCACCCTGCCGATGCTGTTTGATCCGCGCGAGGGCGCCGCCGGCCTCGAGCGGGCGATGGACGAACTGTGTCGCCGGGCGACCGCCGAGGTCGCCGACGGCACGGCAATCCTGGTGCTCTCCGATCGCGGGGTGGACGCGCGGCACGCACCTGTACCGAGCCTGCTTGCGACGGCGGGTGTGCACCATCACCTCGTGCGTGAGGGCACCCGGACGCAATGCGGGTTGGTCATTGAAACTGGGGAGGCCCGCGAAGCACACCACATGGCGCTGTTGCTCGGCTATGGCGCCGGAGCCGTGAATCCGTATCTCGCGTTCGAGACGATCGGGGAGTTGATCCGAGAGGGTGAGATCACCGACATCGACCCGTCGCAGGGAATTCGTCACCATATTCTCGCCTTGACGAAAGGCGTGCTGAAGGTGATGTCCAAAATGGGGATCTCCACGCTGCAAAGCTACCGCGGCGCGCAAATCTTCGAAGCGGTGGGACTGAACAAGGCCTTCATCAAGCGGTATTTCACGTGGACCGCATCGCGAATCGGTGGGATTGGTCTCGATACCGTAGCCGCGGAAGTGCAGCGACGCCATGAGCGCGCCTTCCCAACCCGCGGGAGAGAAGATGGCGAACTCGATACTGGCGGTGAGTATCAGTGGCGCCGAGACGGCGAGTATCACCTGTTCAATCCCGAAACGGTGTTCAAGCTCCAGCATGCGACCCGGAGCGGACGCTATGACGTGTATCGGGAGTACGCGAATCTGGTCAACAACCAGAGCCGCCAGCATGCGACGCTGCGCGGTCTGTTCGAGTTCACGACCGACCAGGCGGCCCCACCGATTCCTCTCGACGAGGTGGAATCGATCGAGTCCATTTTGGCTCGATTTTCGACCGGCGCCATGTCCTATGGCTCGATCAGCGCGGAGGCCCACGAAACGCTCGCTATCGCGATGAACCGGCTCGGTGCGAAGTCCAACACCGGTGAAGGTGGCGAAGACCCCACACGCTTCACGCCGGACGCCAATGGCGATCTCCGCCGCAGCGCCATCAAACAGGTGGCCTCCGGACGGTTTGGCGTGACGAGCAACTACCTGGTCAACGCGGATGATCTGCAGATCAAGATGGCGCAGGGAGCAAAGCCGGGAGAGGGCGGCCAGCTCCCTGGATTCAAGGTCTACCCGTGGATTGCGAAGGTGCGTTATTCCACACCCGGCGTGCAGCTAATCTCTCCACCGCCCCACCACGATATCTATTCGATCGAGGATCTCGCTCAGCTTATCCATGACCTGAAGAACGCGAATCCCCAGGCACGGGTACACGTCAAGCTGGTGGCCGAGGTCGGGGTCGGCACGGTGGCCGCGGGGGTGGCGAAGGCCCACTCCGACGTCGTGCTCATTTCAGGTCACGACGGCGGCACCGGCGCGTCGCCGCTGACAAGTCTCAAACATGCCGGGGTGCCATGGGAGCTCGGCTTGGCCGAGACGCAGCAGGTCCTCGTGATGAATCGTCTGCGGGACCGAATCGTTGTACAGGCGGACGGCCAGATGAAGACGGGCCGGGATGTGGTCATCGCCGCACTCTTGGGGGCGGAAGAGTTCGGGTTCGCGACGGCCCCGCTCATCGTCTCCGGTTGCATCATGATGCGCGTCTGTCACCTGGATACCTGCCCTGTCGGCGTAGCCACCCAGAATCCGGAATTGCGCAAGCACTTCACCGGTCGTCCGGAGTTTGTCGAGCACTTCTTCCGGTTTGTCGCCGAAGAGGTGCGAGAACTGATGGCGAGCCTTGGTTTCCGCACCATGGATGAGATGGTGGGTCGAATCGACCGACTGAACACGGCCCCAGCGGTCGACCACTGGAAGGCCAATGGTCTCGACCTGTCACAGATACTCGCCAACCCGGATGTCCCGGACACCGTCAGCCGGCGCGCGACCGTCGCGCAGGACCACGGGCTGGAACAGGCCCTGGACACCACACTCATCGAGCGGTGCGCGTCCGCCATCGAAAATCGCAGCCCTGTCTCGTTCAGTCTGCCGATCCGGAACGTGAACCGAACCGTCGGCACGATGCTTGGCTCAGCCGTCACCCGCCGGTGGGGTGGAGAGGGCCTGCCAGACGGTGCCATCCAGATTCGATTCTCGGGTTCCGCTGGCCAGAGCTTCGGGGCGTTCGTCCCACAGGGGATGACGCTGACAATCGAGGGCGACGCCAACGACTACTTCGGCAAGGGACTGTCTGGCGGACGGCTGGCGGTGTTTCCACCTCGCGCCTCCACGTTCGTCGCCAACAAGAACATCATCATCGGCAATGTCGCGCTGTATGGCGGCACCGCGGGCGAAGCATTCGTGTGCGGACTGGCCGGTGAACGATTTGCCGTGCGCAACAGTGGCGTCGCCGCCGTCGTTGAAGGAGTCGGCGACCACGGGTGCGAGTACATGACTGGTGGCCGGGTCGTCGTGCTGGGCCCTACGGGCCGCAATTTCGCGGCGGGCATGAGCGGCGGTATCGCCTACGTCCTCGATGAGCCTCAGCAGTTCGCAGGACGCTGCAACCACGGAATGGTCAATTTGGAGCCGCTCGATGACGACGACGACGCGCTCGTGCGCCGGTTGGTGGCCCGCCACATCGAATACACGCGAAGCACCAACGGTCAGCGGGTCCTGGACCAGTGGGACACCATCCGTCCGATGTTCGTCAAGGTGATGCCCCGCGATTACAAACGGGTGCTCATGGCTGAGGCCCGAGCTCGAGCCGAGTCTCGGGAACCGGATTTCGCCGAGTTGGTGGGAACCACCACACGGTAGCGGCCCTGGCGGCCCGTCGCGGGCGTTCGGAGCCAGAGGGGGCATACGCGGCGGGCGTACGCAACGGCGTCGTTGAGTAGAGAGATATGGGCAAGCTGAAGGGATTCATCGAGATCGACCGGCAGAAACCACCGTCTCGTCCTGTCGAGCAGCGACTCCAGGACTGGCAAGAGGTCTACCTGCCGTACGCAGAACAGGATCTCCGCGCGCAGGGCGCCCGTTGCATGGACTGTGGCATTCCGTTCTGCCACGACGGGTGCCCACTCGGCAATCTGATTCCTGATTGGAACGACCTGGTTTACCGAGACAAGTGGCACCCGGCCATCGATCGGCTCCACAAGACCAACAATTTCCCGGAATGGACCGGCCGACTGTGCCCCGCCCCCTGTGAAGGCTCGTGTGTACTGGCTATTGACCGCGACGCAGTAGCCATTAAATCGGTCGAGCTCGGCATCGTAGAACGGGCGTTTGAGGAGGGCTGGATTCGCGCCCAACCGCCGGAGACCCGCACCGGCAAGTCGGTTGCCGTGATCGGGTCGGGCCCTGCCGGTCTGGCCGCCGCCGACCAGCTGAACCGAGCCGGCCACCACGTCACCGTGTTCGAACGGTCGGACCGGATCGGCGGCTTGCTCCGCTACGGCATTCCCGAATTCAAGATGGAGAAACGGTTCCTCAACCGCCGTCTAGAGATTTTGGAAGCCGAGGGCATTACTTTCCAGGTCAACGCCGACATTGGCGTGACCATCCCGGCCGACAGGGTCCGCAACGATTTCGACGCGGTGCTCCTTGCAGGTGGCGCGGGAATCCCCCGCGATCTTCCGGTACCGGGACGCGAGCTCCGCGGTGTTCATTTCGCGATGGAATTGCTGGCGCAGCAGAACCGGCGATGCGAGGGTGACGCCATCGACGACGCCGACTTCATCAGCTCGGCCGGCAAGCGAGTCGTCATCATCGGCGGTGGTGACACCGGAGCCGATTGCCTGGGCACCGTGCACCGGCAAGGGGCAACGTCGGTGCATCAGTTCGAGCTGATGCCACGTCCCCCAGAACGCCGTGGTGAGACCAATCCGTGGCCCCTCTGGCCCCAGATCTTCCGCGTCACGAGTGCGCACGAAGAGGGCGGGGACCGGGTCTATTCAGTAGCGACGGAACGATTCACTGGCGACGAGTCGGGTCGCGTCACGACACTGCATGGGAACAAGGTCGAGATGACCCTGGACAGCGGGCGTCCGGCCTTCGCGCCCGTGCCAGACAGCCAGTTCGAACTCGACGTGGACCTGGTGTTCCTGGCCATGGGTTTCACCGGCCCGAAACGCGAAGGCCTGCTCGACCAGCTCGGTGTCGCGCTTACCAACCGCGGCAACGTCTCGCGGGACAAGACCTGGATGACGAGCGTCGACGGCGTCTTCACCGCAGGTGACATGCAGCGCGGGCAATCGCTCATCGTATGGGCCATCGCCGAAGGCCGCAGCGCCGCAGCAGGCATCGATCAATATTTGATGGGCGAGACGCGGCTGCCCATGACGCTCCCCTAACCGCCTGCCGGGACCCAAGGTCGTCCCTTGGTTCTCGTCGCGACGACAATTCTGTGACTCCCCAACGCGCGCTCTCCCAGGACGCTGCCCGCCTCGACACGCTGTCCGAGGTCAACGAGGCCCTAGCTGGCGGGTCGAGCCTGCGCGCGTCGCTCCAACGAGTCCTGCAGTTGCTCGACCGCCGCGATAGCGTCGTGTGCGGTTCCATCACCCTGCTGAGCCCGGACACCGGCCTGCTCCACGTCGAAGCGGCCGAGGGCTTGACGCCCGAGGGTCGTTCGGCCCGGTACAGGGTTGGCGAGGGCGTGACGGGACGAGTGGTCGAAAGTGGCAAGCCGGTGATCGTCCCCCGCGCCAGCAAGGAACCGATGTTCCTCAATCGGGCGCGCCGAAAGAACCTTGACCGGCGTGACATCAGTTTTATCTGCGTACCGATCAAGACCCAAAAAGAACCAGTCGGGGCGATCAGTGTCGACCTGCCGTTCGAGAAGGGTCGGGACTACCAGGGCTACGTCCGATTTCTGGACGTGGTCAGCACGATGATCGCGCAGGCCATCCGAGTCAATCACCTGGTAGACGCCGAGCGTCGGCGGCTCGTAGAGGAAAACGTCCATCTGCGCGACGAACTCAAACAGAAATACGACTTCGCCAACATTGTGGGCACCAGCCGCCCCATGCGTGAGGTGTACGCGCAGGTCAACCAGGTCGCTGGCGCGAACACGACGGTCCTCGTTCGCGGCGAGTCAGGCACGGGCAAGGAGCTCATCGCTCACGCCCTCCACTACAACTCGAGACGCGCCAAGAAGCCGTTCATCAAGGTGAGCTGCGCCGCCCTTCCGGACTCGCTGATCGAGTCGGAGCTCTTCGGGTACGAGAAAGGCGCCTTTACGGGCGCACAGGCGCGAAAAAAGGGGCGGTTCGAACTCGCAGAAGGCGGCACGCTCTTTCTTGACGAGATCGGTGATCTCAACGCGTCGACCCAGGTCAAGTTGCTCCGCGTGCTGCAGGAACGTGAATTCGAGCGCCTGGGAGGCACCGAACCGGTCAAGGTCGATGTGCGCCTGATCGCCGCGACCAACGCAGACGTCGAGGGCGCCATGGCCGCGGGTACGTTTCGAAAGGATCTCCACTACCGCCTCAACGTGTTCGCGATCTTCGTACCGCCACTCCGGGAACGAAAGACGGATGTCCTGCTACTCGCGGACCATTTTCTCGACCGCTATGCCACCGAGCACGGCAAACAGATCAAGCGCATCTCGACGCCAGCGATCGACATGCTTATGTCGTATCATTGGCCGGGCAACGTGCGCGAACTGGAGAACGCCCTCGAACGAGCGGTGCTGGTGAGCGACGGGAATGTCATTCACGCGCACGACCTCCCGCCGTCCTTGCAAACCGGCGAGGCAACCGGCACGGTGATGAGCATCTCGTTCAGTGAGGCCGTCGAGGCCTATGAGAAAGACCTGATCGAAGACGCGCTGAAGACCACCCAAGGAAATCGGGTGAAGGCCGCCACATTGCTGCAGTCAACGGAACGCATCATCAGTTATAAGGTGAAGAAGTTCGGGATCGACACCAGCCGCTACCGGAAATAGACGGCCCGTTCTCGCCTCCCCATCGCTCTCCCCTCCCGGGAACCACACGATCGTCGTATCTGCTCTTCCCCCACCACAATCCCGTCAGATCCGGACTGACCCGGCCAATCCGGGGTTTCCGTTTCGTCCAGTGTTCATAGGGGCTATCGCGCGGCGACGGTCTCGCCACCCGTTCTGGCCCACAGCTTGCTAGTTCAGATGGCAACGGCTGACGCCCGTGCTATCGAACGGTGGCACGCGACATCGCACACAAGCCACTATGCGGGTCAGGCCCCGCTCGGCAACAGGAGAGTCAGATGAAATTAATCACGGCCATCATCAAGCCCCATGTGCTCGATGACGTTCGAGACGAGCTCGCCAAGGCTGGCGTGCAGGGGGTCACCGTGACCGAAGTCAAGGGCTTCGGCCGGCAAAAGGGTCACACCGAGATCTATCGGGGCGCCGAGTACACCGTCGACTTCGTCCCCAAGATGAAGCTCGAAACGGTGGTGCCCGACGAGCTTGTCGAAGCGGCGAGTAGCGCCATCACGACAGCCGCCAGGACTGGTTCGATCGGAGACGGCAAGGTCTTCGTCAGCGATATCAGTCAGGCCGTTCGAATTAGAACCGGCGAGATCGGCGACGAGGCGCTCTAGTGACACTGTCGTTATCAAGAACCGCGCAGATGGAAGGACATATCCCAATGACAAACCGCTTTGTTCGGTCACTAGGCCGGTACGCGACGCTCTTGCTTCTCGGGCTCACTCTTGTGCCAACCTCCGCCTACGCGCAGGAAGCCGTCTCTCAAGAGATGTTCACGGTCAACAACACCTGGATGCTGGTGGCCACGTTCCTGGTGTTCATCATGCATCTGGGCTTCGCGGCCCTGGAGTCCGGGCTGACGCGTTCCAAGAACACGGTGAACATCCTGTTCAAGAACACCGCAATTGTCGCCATCGGGCTCCTGACCTACGCGCTTGTCGGATTCAACCTGATGTATCCGGGTGACTTCAGCCTGGGGCAATTCTTCGGCTTCGCCGGCTTCGGGCTCAACCCAAGTCCCGAAGACATGACATCGGCGTACAACGTCGGCTATACGTACTGGACGGACTTCATCTTCCAAGGCATGTTCGCGGCAACCGCCGCGACGATCGTGTCCGGCGCGGTGGCTGAGCGCATCAAGTTGGGCCCCTTCCTGATCTTCACGACCATCTACGTGGCCATCATCTATCCCATAGCGGGGTCATGGAAGTGGGGCGCCGGCTGGCTTGATCAGATGGGCTTCTACGACTTTGCCGGCTCGACGCTCGTCCACTCCGTCGGCGGCTGGGCGGCCCTGGCGGGCATCATCGTCCTTGGGCCCCGCCTGGGCAAGTATCTGGAAGGCGGCAGGATCCGACCTGTCGCCGGCCACAGCATGCCGCTCGCCGCGATCGGCGTCTTCTTGCTGTGGCTGGGCTGGTACGGATTCAACGGCGGCTCGGTCCTGAGCGCCGACCCGGAACTTGTCTCGCTGGTCTTCGTGACGACGTCGTTGGCAGCCGCCGCCGGCGTGATCGGAGCCATGGTGGCCTCCTGGAGCATCCAGCACAAACCCGACCTGAGCATGGTGCTGAATGGGGCGCTGGCCGGACTGGTCGGCATCACGGCCGGCGCTGACACCGTCTCGGTCAACTCCGCGATCGTCATCGGCTTGATTGCCGGTGTGCTCGTGGTGGCGTCGGTACTGCTCTTCGACCGCGCGAAGCTCGACGACCCGGTGGGCGCGCTCTCCGTCCATCTCGTCTGCGGAATCTGGGGCACGCTGGCGGTCGGTATCTTCAGCACGAACCCTGACCACTCATTCGTCACGCAGCTCATCGGGGTCGCGGCCTACGCTGTGTTCTGCCTGGCATCCGCGTTCGTCATCTTCCTCGGGCTCAAGGCGACAACCGGGATCCGGGTCACGAAGGAAGAAGAACGGATCGGGCTGGACCTCAGTGAGCACGGCATGGAGGCGTACTCGATCAAGCATAGCTAGTGAAATTGAGCACCCGCAGACTGCCGTCGGCTGGATGGCTGAGCCCATCCAGCCGACGGCGGGCAGATAAAGGGAAACAGTGAGAACCGCATAGTTGCGGTCGAGATGACGTCCCCCCACATTTGAGTAGACGCGGAATTAGCGTTCGATCTCATGAGGCAGAACGTGTCGTTCCACATTTTTGTATTGGAGAAAGAGCATGAACTACATTTTTAGCGCGGTCCGAGTGAGTCGGTCGCTGGCGCTCGTTGCAATCTGTTTGCTGTTGGCGGCACCTGCTGTGGCCCAGGACGTTTCCACCGGTGGTTGGCTGTCGCTCGGTGCGCACTCCGCCTCGAACGATCTCTTCAACTCCGACCCTAACCGGCTGAACCTCCACCAGGGCTGGCTCTTTGTCGAAAAATCGGCGGCACAAGACGATGGCTCTCTGGGCGTCGGCTTCCGCCTGGACGCCATGGTCGGCACCGATGCAGGCGACACGCAAGCGTTCGGCAACAGCGTCGACAACGCCGGCAATGTCCAACGGTGGGACAACATTTCGGCCTTCCAGACAGGAAGGGGCTACGGCATCGCTCTGCCCCAGGCGTACGTCGAGGTAGCGGCCGACAATTGGTCGGTGAAGGCGGGACACTTTTATACCCTGATCGGGTATGAAGTGGTGACCGCACCAGACAACTTCTTCTACTCGCATGCCATCACGATGTACAACAGCGAGCCGTTTACGCATACCGGCGCCTTGGCGTCCTTCGGTGTCGGTGGTGGCGACACCACGATCTACGCCGGTTACACGCTGGGATGGGACACCGGCTTCGATCGGTTCGGGGACGGCGGGAGCTTTCTGGGCGGTGTGGGCACGTCCCTCGGTGACAGGGTGAGCTTCACCTACATCACGACCGCCGGCGACTTCGGCGCGCGAGGAAGCAGCGCCTACTCCCACAGTCTGCTCTTCGACGTGACCCTGTCGGATTCGCTCAACTGGATCATCCAAAGCGACTACCTCACAGTCGACAGCTCGGGTGAAAAGAACGTCGGCTTGAATCAATATGTGTTCTACACCGTCAACGATGAGGTGTCGGTGGGCGCTCGGATGGAGTGGTGGCAGGGTGATGACATTACCGGGTACAGACCGCACGGAGCACTTCTTGGTGCTCCCGGCTCCCAGAACCATTTAGCAGCGACCTTTGGTGCCAACTACAAGTTCGCGCCCAACATCACCCTGAGGCCTGAGCTGCGCTACGACTGGTCCGATGACCTCGACTACAACCAGGCCATCGGTGGCATGGACGTTGTGTTCACATTCTGAGATGTTCCGTGCTCCAGCCCCCTTGGCCTCTCGTCGCCACGACGAGGGGCCAAGGGGGCATCTTGGGCGGACTCCCCACTGGGAGGAAGACATGGCAGCGGATTCACGTCCATTCTGGCGGTTCTTGTCGGCGGCGACGCAACGCTCGGAGACGCGCTGACCGCGTTCAACGCCGGCGATGGCCTACAAGCGGTCGGCACCTTCGGGTTCAACCTGGGATACTAGCCTCGACACTTCCATGCCACACGCCACACAGGACACCGGCGAGGCGACGGAAGCCGGTGACCCGGCTCCCGCAGACCTGCTGCGCCTTGCACGGGAGACATACCGGAACGAGATCGGCGACGCTCACGGCGGTGCTCGGGCCGCCGAAGTGTTCTCGACCCGCGTCGATGAGATTCTGCAACAGCTGCACGCGCGCGCAGCCCACCCGGTGGCCGCCGTGGCGCTCGTGGCCATCGGTGGCTATGGGCGTCGGCACCTGTGCCTCCACTCAGACCTCGACCTCCTGTTCCTGTTCGACGGCCAGATAGCCAGCGCAGAAGAACAGTTCGTTACGGAACTCCTTCACCCCCTGTGGGACCTCGGCCTCAACATCGGCCAGCAGGTTCGACAATTAGACGAGCTGGCAGAGGCGCAGCCTGATAATCCTGAATTTCTGGTCGCGCTCAGAGATGCTCGTTTCTTGGCGGGCGACACCGGGCTCTTCGCCCGGTTCGACACCATCGTGCGCGGCGCCCAATCCGTCTGGCGCCAACCGACGATCGACGCGCTGCTCGGCCTGGTGCGCGACCGCCATCGTCAGTTCAACGCCACCATCTATCAGCTCGAGCCCGACGTGAAGGAAGCGCCCGGTGCGCTTCGCGACGTCAGCGCGATTCGGCTCTTCGGCGGACTGGCTCCAGCCGCGACCGCGCGAGCCCGGCCGGCGGCGTCCGGCCGCTTGGATGAGGCGCTCGATGAAGCGGAAGAGTTTCTTCTTCGGATCCGCTCGCTGCTACACCTGGAGAACACACGCAATCTCAACGGCCTGAGTCACGAGCAGCAGGAGGCTATCGCGAAGTACTTCGGGTCTCCCGGATCTGAGGCAAGCGGTCAGGTCGAGGCCCTGATGAGCGTGTATTACCATCATGCGCGTATCGTCAGCCGAATTCTGTCCGCCGCGCTACGAGAGGCGAAACCGCCCGTCGCGCCAGTTGACGAGGAGCCGGTCGGCGACAACTTCCGACGTGACATCAACGGCATCAGTCTCATCGATTCCGTCAGGGCGTCGCTGCAGCCCCAAACATGGCTCGGCCTGTTTCAAGCGGCACTCGATCACGGGTGCGCAGTATCACCCGATGGCCTGGCCTTCCTCGAGCGTCACGGCGAGCGCTACACGTCCGACGAGTTCTTTCCTGGCACGCCGGAACGCGACCGATTTCTTCATTTTCTCAAGCCCCGCCCGGGCCTCTACGACCGGTTGTCCGAGCTCCACCAGACAGGCCTCTTGGGCCAGATCTTCCCAGAGTTCCGGAAGATTTATTGCAGGGTCATTCGCGATTTTTACCACAAGTACACCGTCGACGAACACACGCTGTTGACCATCCGTAATCTGTCGACCCTGGCGGATCCAGAATTCACGGCCCGCCGGCGTTTCTCCGGTATTCTCGCGGAACTGGACAATCCTGAGCTGGTCGTTCTGGCGCTCCTGTTTCATGACGTAGGCAAGTGGTCGAACAAGAATCACGCCGAGGAAAGCGTGCGTATGGTCCGGGGGCCGCTGCAACGACTACGCATCGCACCAGAGTCCATCAACACCGTCGAGTTCCTGATCCGACACCATCTAGAGATGTCGGTTGCCGCTTTCCGACGGGACAGCGAAGACCCCGAAGTCGCACGACAATTCGCACGGTTGGTGGGTACCGAGGACCGGCTCAAGATGCTGTGCCTGCTGACGCTCGCCGATGTCCAGGCCGTCAGTCCAGAGGTGCTTACGCCATGGAAAGAGGACCTGTTGTGGCGTCTGTACGTCGATACCTACAACCATCTGACGCTGGGTTACGGAGACGAAGTCCTTGCACGAGACCAGGCGCATGTGTCCGACCTACGCGACCGGCGCCCGCCCGAAATATCAGACCGTGAAGTGACGGAGTTTCTGGAAGGTCTGCCTCAACGCTATCTTCGGTTGGTCGAGCCACAGACGGTGTACGACCACATTCACCTATCCCGCAATCTCAAGCCAGCCGAGCTGCGAATGACGCTCGACCAGCAAGGCGAGGTGTGGGAGCTGAGCGTGGTCACGAAGGACCGCCCGCGTATCTTCTCGAACATCTGTGGGGTGCTGTCGTACTTCGGGATGGATATCCTGCGTGGGCAGGCGATGAGCAATGCCCAGAAAGTCGCACTTGACCTGTTCCGCTTCGTCGACGCCGACCAGTTCCTGGCCCTCAACGAAGCCGCACAGCCAGAATTGACGCGGGTGCTGCAGGACGTGGTCGCTGGCGATATTGACCTCCCATCGATGCTCAAAGGACGGGAGGCGGCGGCGCGGTCCAGCCGCGACAAGGTGCGGGTGTCCACGGTCGTGCACTTCGACCACCACTATTCAGACCGCTACACGGTGCTGGAGGTCGGCGGCGCCAATCAGTGGGGCCTGCTCTACGGCATCAGTCGAGTGATGTCCGAGCACGGCTGCGACATCGAGCTGGTTCTGATCTCAACCGAGGGCGACCGTGCGACCGATGTCTTTCACCTGACCCGGAACGGCAAGAAGCTCTCGTCAGGGATGGAAGAGGAACTTCGGAGCGGTCTCGAACAGCTGCCAGGTCTTCAGAGCGACACGCACTAGCGGGTCCGCGTGACCCGACCGGTGGCCGTCACCAGGACGACGGCGTAGCCGAAGCCCGACCGGCCAGGGCACTGGAAACGCCTGAGCCTTCACGAGCGACACCCCCGGTCCACCCCGGTGGGTATACATTCTCTGGGCCGCGGATTGGCGCTAGTGGCAGTGCGAATGTTCCGCTGACCATGTCTGACCAGGCGGACAATTCACGTCCACCGTGGGCGTGGTCACGGTGAAGCTCATCACCACGGCCGCCACGGTCGCCACCGCGACCCCGACGATGGCGATCCAGGCGCCCGGACTCAGCGCGTGCTCCTTCTTCTCGCAGCACTGCTTGTACTTCTTACCGCTGCCACAAGGACACGCATCGTTACGGCCGACCTTGTCACGTGCCACGTCACGACCTCCAGAAAGCAATGAAGCTCCTCAACGGGAGCGCCCATGCGCGAGGGACCACGCCAGGGGAAGCCAGTATACTGCGTGGCGCGGGGCCGTCGCCCCAACAGCTTGTTTACGAGACCGATGCTCAACGACGCCCACTGTCACTTTTTCTCCGCCCAGTTCTTCACGACGCTCGGGAGGCAAACCACGCCACAACCGGGGAATCCCGCGGTGGTCATCCCGGAACAGCTTGGGTGGGACCCGCCGGGGACGCCAGCCGCGCTGGCGGACCGATGGGTCCAAGAACTCGATACGCATCGCGTGCAGCGTGCGGCGCTGATGGCGAGCCTGCCTGGCGACGAGGAGTCGGTCTCCATCGCCATACGCCGACACCCGGACCGCCTCGTCGGCCTCAGCATGGTCGACCCGACACAACCGGATACGCCCGCACGGCTGACCCGACTCTTCGGCGAGGGCAACATTCGCTGCGCCTGTCTTTTTCCGGCGATGCACGGCTTTCGTCTGGATAGTGAGGTGGTCGATCAGCTGTTCGCGGCCGCCGCCGCCGCCAATGCCGCCGTCTTCATCCATTGCGGCGTCCTCAGTGTCGGCGTGCGGCGCAAACTCGGACTCCAGACTCCGGTCGACATCAGGCTTGGTGATCCGCTGGCCATCGTCCCCGTGGCGTCTCGCTACCCGACCGTCCCGGTCATCATTCCGCACTTCGGCGCTGGATTTTTGCGGGAAACACTCATGGCAGCCGACCTGTGCGCCAGCATCCATCTGGACACGTCCAGCTCCAATCGGTGGCTCGAATACCTCCCCGGCACAACCCTGCGCACCGTGTTCAGCCAGGTCCTCGACACACTTGGGCCGGACCGACTGTTGTTTGGCACGGATTCGTCGTTCTTCCCCCGAGGCTGGCAGCAGGGGATCTATGAGACCCAGCTAGCGATTCTCGACGACCTGGCCGTCGGCGAAGACGCGCGTCAACAAATCCTGGGCGGCAACTTCGACCGGGTGTTCCGCACCGCTCTACCTGCCTAGAAGACCAGCAGCAGTTTGCCGATGTGGGTACTGGCCTCCATCACCCGATGAGCGTCGACGGCTTCAGACCAGGGCAATCGGCGGTGAATCACCGGCCGCACGCGCCCCGATTCGACCAGCGGCCAGACACGTGTGCGCACGGCGTCGACGACCGCCCCTTTCTGTGCAATGGTCCGCGCTCGCAGCGTGGTCCCCGTGACAATCAAACGACGCCGCATCAGGGTCGCAAGATTGATCTCGGCCCGCGCGCCGCCCATCAACGCGATGATGACCAAGCGACCATCGAGATTGAGCAGACTGAGGTTCGAGTCCAAATAAGGACCACCCACTATATCCAGCACCACGTCGACTCCACCGGCCACCGATCGCACGGCCTCGACGAAGTCGACCTCCCGATAGTTGAACGCGCGCGCGGCGCCAAGCGCCTCACACGCGTCGCACTTCTCGGTCGAACCGGCGGTAACGAACACCGTCGACCCCAGGGCGGACGCCAACTGGATTGCCATGGTGCCGATGCCACTCGAGCCACCGTGCACCAGCAGGGTCTCCCCCGGCATCAATGCACCGCGTTCGAAGACGTTCGTCCAGACGGTAAGCGCCACCTCGGGCAACGCAGCCGCATCGACCAGGTCCACTCCCGCCGGAACCGGAAGACACTGGGGTGCGGGGACGGCGCAGTACTCCGCGTATCCTCCCCCGGCCAGCAACGCGCAGACCGGATCGCCCATCTGCCACCCCGAGACCCCCTCGCCCAGTGCCGCCACTGTGCCGGAGACTTCGAGTCCTAGAGTCTCGGAGGCACCAGGTGGCGGCGGGTAGTCGCCCCGCCGCTGCATACAATCGGCCCGATTCACGCCGGCCGCCGCCACCTTGACCAGCAGCTCGCCACCGTTCAACTGGGGCACCGGCTGCTCGTCAACCACCATCACCTCGGGGCCGCCGGGCTCGGTCACGGCGATCGCGCGCATCATGTTCGGGATCGTCATCGGCCGTGGGCTCCAATCGATAGTTGTCTTCCCAAGCTCCCGCACAGCGACGTGCGGGACGTCACCCTAGTATAATCACCTGAAATCGACAACCTCGACGCGCGTCGGCGGTGCTTCTCACATGGATATCAAGGTCAAGCAGATCGGTCTCTGGCGGACGGACGTGCCTCGTCGACCCGGGGCTCTCGCAGCGGCGCTCGAACCGCTAGCGCAGCAGGGTGCGGACCTCAAGGTCGTCCGCGTTCGAGCCGCGCACGGGAGAACCAAGCGCAATGTGATCGAGGTATACGCTGGCGAAGGGCGACGGGCGTCCGCGGTCGCCAGAGCGGCGGGATTCTCGCTGTCGCCGGCCACGACTCTGCTCCTGCAGGGCGACAACTGGCCCGGCTTCGCTTACGCTGTCGCGGAAGCCGTGGCCTGGGCAGGCATCGTCGTTCGCGATCACGAGGCCGGTGTTGTCGATCGGCTATTTTCGTCGACGTTGACGTTCGATACCGAGAGTGACGCCAAGAAAGCGGCCGCGGTGATACGACGGGTGATACGGGCTGGCGCGACCAGCAATCGGGGAGTGCAATAACGGTGCGTCTACTCATCATCGGCTACGGTCGCATGGGCAAACTGGTCGACCAGCTCAGCGAGTCATACGGCTTCGACGTGGTCGGGCGGCTGGATGTCGACAACAATCGTGGCGGCGTAGGGATCACAGCTGAACAGGTACGCGATGTCGACGTGGCGATCGACTTCTCCACGGCGGACGCAGTCGCGGAGAATCTGCCGCGACTGGCCCATCATGGCGTCAATCTCGTCGTCGGTACCACCGGCTGGCAAGACCACGAAGCGGCCCTTCGGACAACGGTGGACGACGCCGGGATCGGGGTGGTCGCGGCCGCGAACTTCTCGTTGGGCGTCAACCTCTTCCTGGCGTTGACTGAACGGGCCGCGGAACTCTTCGAACCGCGCGAGGAATTTGGCGCCTGGGTCCACGAAATCCACCATGCGGCGAAGATCGATGCGCCGTCCGGTACGGCGTTGGCGATGCGGGCGGCGATGGAACAGCACGGCTACACCGGCACCGTCGACACGGCGTCGACCCGAGTCGGGTCCGCCCCAGGGGTGCACACCGTGGGATTCGATGGCCCGGCGGAGACGATCGCGCTCACGCACACCACCCGTGACCGCGCCACTTTCGCGCGCGGCGCGCTCGAGGCCGCGCGTTGGCTCCAGGGTCGCCAAGGGTGGTTCTCGATGCGTGACGTGCTGGGGCTCCAATCATGACTGGGAGCTGGTCTGGATGCGGGACAGCCCTCGTGACGCCATTCACCGCGAACGGCGCGCTTGACGAGACACGGATCCAGCGGCTGGCGACACGACAGATCGAGGCCGGAATCCACTTTCTGGTGCCCTGCGGTACGACGGGAGAGAACCCAACCCTGACGGCCGCCGAACAGCGCCGCGTCGTCGAACTGGTGGTCGGCGTGGCGGACGGTCGCGTCCCCATCCTCGCCGGCGCCGGCGGTTACAACACAGGCGCTGTGATCGCCCAGGTCGCCGAGATGCGAGAGGCGGGGGCTGACGGCATCCTCTCCGTCACGCCGTACTATAGTCGGCCGACGCAGGAGGGCCTCTACCGCCACTTTCAGGCCATTGCGGAGAGCACCCCACTCCCCATCATCGTCTACAACGTGCCAAGTCGCACGGGGTGCAACGTTGACGTCGACACGTTGTGTCGGTTGGCTGAGACGCCCAACATCGTTGGCGTCAAGGAGGCCTCGGGCGACATGACGCAGATGTGCGAAATTTGTCGCCGTGTCCCGTCAGATTTCCGTGTTCTGTCTGGTGACGATCTCTTCACCGTGCCACTCATCTCGGTGGGCGGCGCTGGCCTCATATCGGTGACCTCGAACGAAGTGCCTGGCGAGATAGCGCAGATGGTGTCGGCCGCACTCAACGGCGACTTCGATACCGCACGCCGGCTGCACACGCGGCTACTGCCTCTGATGCAGGTCAATTTCATTGAAGCCAATCCGATCCCGGTGAAGGCGGCCATGGCACACCTGGGGTTGCTGGAACCACATTATCGGCTCCCCATGGTCGAGCCGCAGACGGCCTCACTCGACCGAATTCGGCAGGTGTTGGACGACCTGATGATTCGCCCAGACGATGCCTGACCGACCGCGTAGGACCTGGCGACGACGACTCGACCGTCTGTCATCAGGTCTTGCGACCACACGATCGACGCGGGTACCTATCTCGAGCGATGGCTGAGGCAAGATTTGATGTCGTGGGCCTGACGCGGTCGCTGGTCGATATCGACTCGACGACGCCGAACGAAGGCCCCGTTGCGACATGGCTGGCGTCCTGGCTTCGAGCACAGGACTATCGGGTGCAGGAGCAAGCGGTCGAAGGTGACCGTGTGAATCTGTATGTGACGATTGACGCGTCTGACCCGGACATCGTGCTGTCCACCCACCTGGACTGCGTCCCACCGTTCTTTCCGAGTCGTGTCGACGGTGATCTCCTGTACGGTCGTGGTGCGTGCGATGCCAAGGGGATCGCGGCGGCGCAGATCGGCGCACTCGACCAACTGCGCGCCGCCGGGGAGACCCGCGTGGGGGCCCTGTTCGTCGTCGGAGAAGAACTCGGCAGCCACGGAGCCCGCGCCGCGAATCTTGCACCGCACGGGTCCCGCTACCTGATCGACGGAGAACCCACCGACAACCGGCTGGGTGTGGCCACCCGGGGCGTGTACAACGTGCGGTTACGCGCCAGCGGTCGCGCAGCCCACTCGTCGCACCCCGAGGCAGGCGAATCGGCCATCGAGAAACTGCTCGAAGCCTTGATCGCGCTTCGCACCATCACGTTACCCTCAGACCCGACGCTCGGGCAGACGAGCTACACCGTCGCGCTGATAGACGGCGGCGTCGCACCCAATGTCGTCCCGCCGCACGCCACCGCCACGGTCAACTTCCGCACCGTGGGACCAGCCACGGCAATCCGCGCCGCGGTTGAACCGCTGACAGCCTGGGTTGAGTGTGAAGACCTGGTGGAGGTGCCGCCGGTTCGTATGGGGACGGTACCCGGTCTGGACACCGCAGTGTTCCCTTTCACGACCGACATTCCCTTCCTCACGGCGTGGGGAGAACCGTTGCTGTTCGGCCCAGGCTCTGTACTCGTCGCGCACACCGCGAACGAGCACATCAGCATCCAAGCGCTGCACGCCGCCATTGATCACTACGCCCAGATGTCCGTCACGCTACTGGGTCGGCTGTAGCCGATCACCGCCCATCTGGGCTGGGGCTGGAGTCGTCGTCGCGTTCCAACCGGACCCGATGAAGCGGGATCCGCATGGTCGGCGTCTCGCCCTCTACCGGAGCGGTCGCAATCTGGTCCACCGCGTCCATCCCGCCTATGACCCTGCCAAACGCGGTGTACACGCCGTCCAGTTCCGTCGCGTCGCCGACCACGATGAAGAATGACGTGGAGGCGCTCTCCTCGTCGTCACCACGCGCCATCGAGACAATGCCTTTGACGTGAGCGGTGTCGCTGAACTCAGGCGCCAGCGTCCCCACGAGGGCCCGTTGCTCCTCGCTCAACGGGGCTTCGCGGCTCGGGATGAAGCCCGTCTGCACGACAAAGCCTGGCGCAACACGATGAAACGCCATGCCGTCGTATACGCCGGCGTCAGCCAGCCGCAGAAAATTGCGCACATGCCCAGGGGCCAGATCGGCAAACAACTGGATCATGATCGGCCCCACATCGGTCTCAAGCACGGCGCGGTAGACAGAGAGTTCCTCTGCGGTCTCCGTGGTGAACGCCGGCGGCGGTGGTGGAGCCCAGTCGCGGAGTGTAGCGGCGATGATCTCGACTCGCTCCATCGCCTTGCCGTCTGCATCAATCGGGGTCTCGGAGATACGGGTCACGACCGGCAACCCCTCCGCAATTCGTCCCCAGATCGTGTGGTGACCGTCGAGACCGGGCTGCGGCACAACGGTGATCAGAAACTGCGTACCGTCGCTGTTTGGGTCCCCGGGCACACCCACCGCCGAGACCGTGCCGGCGGTATGTTGCTCGTCGCTGGGCTCTGCGACCACCAGCCCCAGTCCGCCGCGGCCATATTCATCTCGACGCGCTGGATCTTTCGAGAAGGGATCACCGCCCTGGATGATCCCGCGGGCCACCATGCCGTGAAAACTGGTGCCGTCAAATCCGCCGTCGGCAACCTGCTGCATGACCAACCCGACATGATTCGGGGCGACGTCTGGCAGCAAGTCGATCACGAAGCTGCCCACAGTGGTTTCGACGACTACCTGCTTGTCGCGCATCTGCTCGATGCTGAGCGGCGACTCAAACAGGTCTTGGCCGTGGATGACCAACACGGGTATGAAGTACAACAGCAGCGTCGCGACAAGAAGTCGTCTCACGGTAGGATCATACAAGTATGTCGTTGCTAGAACACGAGCCGGACACAACCACGAGTGAGCCGTCCTGGACCGGGCGCGTTCTCCTGCTTCTCCTGATCCTGGCCGGGGGTGCCGCCGTCGCGTACTTCTCGTTGGCGCCGACCGGCGACGACGAACCGGCGCCAGTGACAGCGGCCGCCGATCCGCCGCCGATTCGGTCCCCGGCACCCGAGTCCGACGTGGAGCCGGAGCCAGTCGAGGCACCGAGCGCGCCAGAGCCTGACCCTGCCCCAGCTGTGGCACCGGAGCCAGCTCCGGTGCGGGCTGAGCCCTCGATCCCGGAGTCCCGCCTCGAGCCGCTACTTCGAGTCTCCAGCGATATTCAGGGCGCCTCGGTCTTCCTCGACCGGCGATTCCTCGGCACGACGCCGTTCGAAGCCATGGATGTCCCGCCAGGACCCCATCGGCTCAACGTCTCATCAGAAGGCTACGACGGATTCTCCCAAGACATTGAGATCGGCGACGAATTGGTATCCGTCGACGTGCGTTTCCTGGAGGTCCGCCTCGAGACCTCGGTCGACGTTATCCACAAGCACCGATTCGGTTCCTGTGCTGGCCGACTCCGAGCCGATCCCGAAGGACTCCACTACGAAACGGCGGACGACGACGCGTTCTCGATTCCGTTCTCCGAACTCGAGCAGCATGAGGTGGACTATCTCGAGCACACCTTGACCGTTGGACACCAAGGGGGACGCACCTACAACTTCACCGACGAACAGGAGACCGCCGACGCACTGTTCAGCTTTCACCGCGAGGTCGAGCGAGCGCGAGAGCGGCTTTCCCGGTGACCGAACGCACGCGGTGCGGATGGGCCGGCTCGGACCCGCTGTATCAGCGATATCACGACGCCGAATGGGGCGTCCCTCTGCACGACGATCGACGGCTGTTCGAAATGTTGCTCCTGGAGGGCGCTCAGGCCGGATTGGCCTGGATCACCGTGCTGCGAAAGCGAGAGGGCTACCGGGCGGCCTTCGACGGGTTCGACCCGGCTGTGGTGGCCCGGTACAACCGTCGCCGCGTGGCAACGTTACTCGCCAACCCCGCTATCGTGCGCAACAAACTTAAGGTCGAATCGGCCGTGTCCAACGCCCAAGCGTTCCTCCAGCTACAACAGGAACACGGGAGCTTCGACGCCTACATCTGGCAATTCGTCGACGGGGTGCCCCGTCGGAACCACTGCAAGAGCATGGTCGACATCCCGGCCGAGACCGATGAATCACGCGCGATGAGCAAGGCGCTGAAACAGCGCGGCTTCCGCTTCGTTGGTCCGACGATCTGCTATGCGTTCATGCAGGCCACCGGCATGGTGAACGACCATGTCGTCGGGTGCTTCCGCTACGGCGACTCAACGACCTAGCCGCCCGGTCCGGCCTCGGGCCGGTGCTCCTGCCGCAGGAGGTCGTTGACCGTCTTTACCGGACTGAAAGTCTCAGGCGGCACCTCCACGAACAGACTCAGCCAGCCAGCCATCCCCCCGTTCCACAGTCCCGGGTGTTCGAGCGCCCGCACGCGACGGCCCTCATACGGCTTGTCCGAGATAAAGACCCTGTCGGCGTTCTCGAAGCGCCGCAGGTCAAACGGTTCATCGCGCCAGTTTCGGAGCCCGCAGACCAGGTCCACCGGATTGAAGTGGGTGGCAGCGGCAAGAAGCGCCATTTGCTCTGGCGCATCGGCATCGACTTCCGCCGTTTCCACGATCTGCGGCTCCCGCCCGCCAGCGTCTCCTCTGACCCAAAACGGACCACCGCCGGGCTGCCCCTGATTCGGCACCATCCCGCAGACGCGGATCGGCCGATCGAGATGCTCGATGGCGAAGGTCCGGCGAGCCGGCAGCGAGCTGGCAAGTAGCGGACCCGGCTCTGCCCCACAGGTGTCGCGTAGAAACGCCAGCGCATCGACCACCGCCGCCTCGCCGGTCTCGGCATGCAGCGCCGTCAAATGACGACGGACCTCCTGTTGGGCTGCGACGAGACATCCCCCGAGAACCCGCTTCCAGTGCACCCTCGGTCCGTTCATGTGTTCAGGCGCGACGTTGTCGATATTCTTGATGAAGACTACGTCACCGTCGAGGTGATTCAGATTCTCGAGCAACGCACCGTGGCCCCCGGGGCGGAACACGAGCTTGCCCTCACCGTCCCGCAGCGCCGCATTGTCGAGGTCGACCGCGACGGTGTCCGTGCTGGCCCCCTGCACAGACAAATCGAGGTCGAATCGGACACCCAGTCTGGTCTCGAGGTCTCGCCGTGTTGCGGCGACCTCGACCTCGAACTGTGACAGGTGGTCGGCTGACACTGTCAGATGCAGGCGGCACACCCCGCTCGTATCCTGGAGATAGGCCGCCGCCTCGACGAGATGCGCCTGGAGCGCGGTGCGACTGCCACTGTCAGAAACGTGGAACGCCAGCAACCCCTTCGGTCGAGCCGCGTAGCCGAGACCGACATCGCCGACCAGGTAGTCCACCAACTGGTCGTATCGGCCCGCCGCGGCAAGGGCTCTCGCGTCGAAGCCGGCGTCCTGCATGGCCGCCGCCAGCGCCGGGAAAAATGCGAACCGCTCCACGTTCGCCCCGAAGAACAACGCGTCACTCGCGTCCGCGTCGCCCGCCCGCGCTGCCTGCGCCAGACCGTCGCGCGTCATCGGACGCACACGGGCGCGTGCGCGGTTCAGCCCCGAGAACATTCGACTCGCCGCTCCGGAGGCGGGCACAAATGTCATGCAACGCCCGTCCAACCGCGCGGCGTCGAACGCCCGTTCGCAGCGGGCCACCTCGTCGGGCCGCAGCTGTCGGATCCCGTCCCCTGGCCGACACGGTTGCTCGAGCCTGACCCACGCCAGCGGGCGCGCAAAACACCCCAGCTGTCTGGCGAGTTCGCTCTCTGTGATGCCCCGCCGCGCGAGGTCCGCTTGGTCCAACTCTCGTCTCGTCATCCGATCGCGACCCACCCACACCGCCGCGCCGCTAGACGGTCCAGTTCAGCTGATACGACTTGGGCATGTGCCCTTCATACTGGATCTCGCCCTTCGCGTTGAGCCCAGGACGCAGCACAATCTGCCGAACGATCTCTGGAATCATGACCATCCCTACGTACTTACCCAGGCACTCGTGCGCCCCGTACCCAAACGTGAAGTAGTGATACCAATTGCGTCCCGGTCTGAATTCCTCAGGATCGGGAAACGCCTTGGCGTCGAACATCGCCGACTGCGTCAACGCCAACACATTCGTCGCCGCCGGGATCACCGTCTCGTGGTCGGTGCCCTTCGCAATGGTGTACTCGGTCGATGTCTGCCTGAACATATACGGTGAGATGGGCACAAACCGCAGCGCCTCCCACACGAGGCCATCAAACTCCGCCGGGTCTTCCAGCGTCGCGGCGTTCTTCGCTTGCTGAAGCACTTCCGGTCGCTGCAGCAAAAACTGGAGCGTCTGCACCGTGGCCTGCGCCGTCGTTTCGATCGTGCCGATCAGGAGTCCGCCGGCGTTGGTTCCCAACCGC
>CAWWAF010000011.1:0-55396 GCA_963934795.1 uncultured bacterium | reverse complement strand
CGGCGATGCGGAGAGCCGTTGACCTGACGCAGATTGCCCTGCACGCGATCTGGGGGAACAAGCTCCGATCGACGCTGACGATCCTTGGCAACATCGTCTCCGTGGGATCGATCATCGCGGTGGTCTCCCTGATCCAGGGCGTCAACGACGAGGTGGCCGGCGCGATCGTCTCGCAGTTCGGATCCGACTCGTTCAGGGTCTCCCGGACGGGGCTGCTGATGTCCGAGGAGGACGAAGAGGCGGCTCGCGGCAACCCGCGCATTTCGCTGGACGACGCCGAGGCCATCCAAGCCTACGGCTCGAACATCGGCGCGGTGATGGCCCAGGCCGGTCGAAACGGCGAGGTCAAGTATCGCGATCAGGTCCTTGAGAACGTCGGCGTCCGGGGTGTCACTCGGGACTACGTGGAATTTCCCACATTTACGGCCGAGCGGGGCCGACTGATCAGTCCTACCGAAGTCGACCGAAATCGTGGGGTGGCGCTCCTCGGTTACGACACCTCGGAGCGGCTCTTTGCCAACCTGGACCCCATCGACCGGACCATCAAGATTCAGGGCGTCAACTTCCGCGTGGTCGGGGTCAGCGAGCAGACGCCGGCGACGTTTGGTCAAAGTCAGGATGAGTTCGTCATCATCCCGATGGGAAATTTCAGAAAACTGTTCGGCTCGCGTCCATCGATGAGCCTGATGGCACGTCCCAAGACCCCGGAGCAGCTCGACCAGGCGATGGACGAGGCGACAGTCGCGTTGCGCATCGAGCGTCGCTTGCGGCCCAGGGAAGACGACAACTTCGGGCTGTTCACATCCGATACGGTCCTCGATCTCTACGAGCAGGCGACAACCGGCATCTTTGCGGTCTTGATCGGCATCGTCGGCCTCTCGCTCCTGGTGGGGGGTATTGTCATCATGAACATCATGCTCATGGTGGTCTCGGAACGGACGCGAGAGATTGGACTGCGCAAGGCGCTCGGCGCACGCCGACGCGACCTGCTGTGGCAGATTTTGGCTGAATCGGTATTCCTCTCGGTCCTGGGTGGCGTGATCGGTACCGCGCTGGGATTTGGCGTCGCCATCGCGCTCAGTTCGCTGAGCCCGGTGCCGGCCGCCGTGCACCCGTGGTCGGTGGTGCTCGGGATTTCCATGACCGCCGTGGTGGGGGTGTTCTTCGGTCTCTATCCGGCATCCCAGGCCGCCGCACTCGACCCCATTTCGGCGCTGGGCCGAAGCTGAGTTCACCACCATGGCCAGACCTCTACGCGGTGGACTGTTCAGGGAGATCGTCTCCATGGCTGTCGACACCTTGGTCGATCAGAAGGTTCGCTCGGGTCTGACCATCCTCGGCATCGTCATCGGCATCATGTCCATCGTGGGGATCACATCGCTGATCCGCGGCCTTGACGAGTCGCTGCGCGAGAGCATCAGCTCCATGGGAGCAGATACGATCTTTCTCACCAAATTTAGCGCCATCAGCCTGGGATCGGGTCGAGAGTTCACCGAACTCATGCGACGCCCGAATCTCACCCCAGCCGACGTGGACGCCATGGCCGCTCAGGCGGATTCGCTGGCGTCGGTCAACATCGTGTTAGGGCAGGGCGGCAACCCCACCCGCGAGCGGGTCTACTACAGGTCCGAGCAGACCAAGCAGATCAACGTGTTCGGATCGGCCGCGAACTACCCTGAGGTTTTTCAGTTCGAGATCGCCGATGGCCGATTCTTCACACCGGGGGAAACACGCCGCCGCGCCCCGGTCGTAGTGCTGGGACAGACACCCGCGCTGGCACTCTTCTCGAATCTTGACCCGATCGGAAAGCGGGTTCGGGTGGGAGACACGCGTTACACCGTCATCGGTGTCATCGGACCCACTCCGAGCCCCGGAGGGTTCGACGCCGGACAGGATGACTTCGTCGTCATACCGCACACCTCTTATCAGAAGCATTTCGGCATCCGCGCTCAGCGCATGTTCGGGGGCGAGATGCGCGCCGTCATGATCGCGGCGGTGCCTCGTGAAGGGGTAGACCGCGACACCGCCATCGCTGACATCGAACGTGTCATGCGCATCCGACACCGACTCCGTCTTGACGAAGAAAACGACTTCGACCTCATCACGCAAGATGCCATTCTGGGGTTGTGGGATCAGATCAGCGGCGCCACCTTTCTGTCTTTGATCGTCGTCTCGTCGATCGCCCTGCTCGTCGGCGGCATCGGGGTCATGGCCATCATGACGATCTCGGTCACCGAGCGTACGCGTGAGATCGGGACACGGCGAGCCATCGGGGCGAAGCGAAGAGAGATTCTGTGGCAGTTTCTGCTCGAGGCGGGCTTCCTGACCGCCGTCGGCGGCGTGATCGGAAGCGTGCTGGGTGCCGGGCTTGGCGTCGGGGTCCACTTTGCGACCGGTTTCCCGATCTCCCTCCCGTGGTGGTCATTTGCCCTCGGCATCGGATTCTCGGCGACCGTCGGCATGGTGTTCGGACTGTTCCCCGCGATCAAGGCCTCCAACCTCGATCCGATCGAAGCGCTCCGCTACGAGTAGGGCGGGCGGCTGCGCCCCCCTTGAGCGCTACCCCGGAGTCTACATAGGATGTGGTTTTGGAGGCTGAAGTGCGCCCCAGACCGCCCCGCAGGAGGACATTCACCCCATGCGCTCCGCACATTCGCAACGTCGCGCTGGTCGGTCATAGCGGTTCGGGGAAGACCCAGCTCGCGTCGGCCATGTTGTTCGACGCCGACGCGATCAGTCGGTTGGGGCGCGTCGACGAGGTCACCACGGTGACCGATTTCGACGAAGAAGAGATTGCGCGCAGGCACACCCTATCGGCCAGCCCGGCATATGCGGAGTGGAAGAAGACCAAGATCAACCTGATTGACACCGCCGGGATGGCCAATTTCTTCAGCGACACGTGTTCCGCGATGCGAGTCGCCGACGCCGCGGTGGTCGTGGTTGACGCCGTCCACGGCGCGGAGGTCATCACCGAGAAGGTCTGGAACGAGGCGGCGACACTCGGTCTGCCCTGCGTGGTCGTGCTGAACCGGCTGGACTGCGTGCGCGGAAATCTGCAACGTCCACTCGAGTCGCTGCAGAGCGCGTTCGGCCGAACCGTGGTGCCCATTCAGCTTCCGATCGGCGTTGAGGCAGAACTGCGCGGAGTCGTTGACCTGGTCGCAATGAAGGCCATCACGTTTGGCGATGACGGGCGGACGATGTCCATAGAGGAAGTGCCTGACGAACTGGCCGCCGAGACCGGCGCCGCCCGGGAAGCATTGATTGAATTGGTGGCCGAGGCCGACGACCACCTGATGGAACAGTTCTTTGAAGCGAGTACGTTGACCCAGGAGGAACTGCTCGTTGGGCTCCAGAACGCGACCGCCGCGCGGCAGGTGTTCCCCTGGTGTATGCGTCGGCAACGGCGAACCTGGATATCCAGCCGCTCCTAGACGCCATAGTCAGCTATGTCCCCTCTCCTGATTCGCGTGCTCTGCCGGCGGTGGACGTCACAGGCGAGGCGGCGTCCTATGACCCGCGGGACACCGTTCAGACCGCTATTGTCTGGAAGACAATCGCGGACCCCTTTGCTGGGCGCCTGACCCTGTTTCGGGTCGCCAGCGGGGCGTTAGTGGCCGACTCCGCGATACACAACGTCAACACTGATGTCCACGAGCGCATCGGGACCGTCACGCTGATGCAGGGCAAGACGCAAGAGCCTATTGGCGAGGTCCGGGCCGGTGATCTTGGCGCCGTGGCCAAACTCAAGGACACGCGCACAGGTGACACGCTGGCCAGCAGGGGTTCGGCGTGGCGGTTCGCTCCATTTCGGTTCACCGACCCCGTGTTGTCCTACGCCGTTGAACCGAAGAGCCATGGCGACGAGGAGAAAATCAGCAACGCGCTTCACCGGCTGACGGAGGAGGACCCGACGATTCGCTATGCCCGCGATGCGCGGACGGGACAGCTGCTGTTGTCAGGGCAGGGCCAACTGCATATCGAAGTGACCGTGGCGAAGCTGAGACGTCGCTTCGGGGTAGAGGTCACGCTGAAGCTGCCGAGAATCCCGTATCGGGAGACCATCAAAGCCGTCGCCGAGGCGCATGGACGCCACAAGAAGCAGACCGGCGGGCATGGACAATTCGGCGACTGCAAGATCAGAGTGGAGTCGCTCGAACGGGGCGAGGATTTCCAGTTTATCGACGAGATCTTCGGTGGGTCTATTCCGAGGGGATTTATCCCTGCTATCGAAAAGGGCATCCAAGAGGCGAGTAAGAGCGGCTATCTTGCCGGGTACCCGATGGTGGACTTCTCCGTCACGCTGTACGACGGGTCATTTCATCCGGTGGACTCCAACGAGATGTCATTTCGAATGGCGGGGCGGCTCGCATTCCGCGATGCCATGGCTCGCGCCAAACCGACCATTCTCGAGCCGGTGATGAGTATGGCAGTGTACGCGCCGAGCGACTTCGCCGGCGATCTCATGGGCGACCTCAATGGTCGGCGCGGCCGGATCGACGGCATAGAAACGCGTGGCGCCTCCACGGCGATAAATGCCCACGTGCCGATGGCTGACATGCTGACCTACGAGCAGCACCTGACCTCCGCCACCGGGGGACGCGGTTCGTACCACATGGAGTTTTCGCACTACGAAGAGGCCCCGGCCCACGTCAGGGACCAAGTCGTTGCAGATGCAAGGAGTGAGGGGGAAACACGGGACGACGGCGGTAGCTAGAGCGGACGTGAGACCGACATCATTACACGACGCGCCCAGCGGGGAACGACGGGACCACCGGGAGGTGGTCCCGTCTATATTATTCCGCGGCGTCCTCGTCCGTCGAACTCTTGCCTTTGCTGCCACCAGTCAAGCGCGTGGCCGCGGCCCGCAACCGGCCGCCGACGCCAGGCGCCGCTTCCTCTGGCTGGGCTAACTCACTCGCACTCTCGGCGGCTGGATCATACTCACTGCCCACCAGTTCGATCTGCGCAATCTCTGCGGAGTCTGATTTGCGACGCCCTAGACGGAGCACGCGAGAGTAGCCCCCGGGACGCTCTGCGAATCGGGGCGCAATCGAGTCGAACAGTTTACCGACCACTTTCTTATCAGCCAGGTGGCGGGCCACAAGTCGACGCGCGTGTAGCGCCCGGGTCGTGTCCGCGCCGTCCGCGATGCCGCGTTTCGCCATCGTGATCAAACGCTCGACGAACGGACGAAGCTCTCTGGCTTTGGCCAGCGTGGTGTCGATACGCTCGTGGCGCAACAACATCGTCGACTGATTGCGGAGCAAGGCCATCCGATGTTCGGATGTTCGCCCAAGTCTGCGGTGCGCTAATCGATGCCGCATATCTACGCCTCCGCTTCGACGTCAGCGACCGCCGGCTGGTCGAGTCGCATACCAAGGCCGAGCCCCATGCTCTGCAGGATTTCCTTGATTTCGTTGAGTGACTTGCGCCCGA
Organism: uncultured bacterium; assembly: GCA_963934795.1. GTDB lineage: Bacteria > Acidobacteriota > Vicinamibacteria > Vicinamibacterales > UBA8438 > UBA8438. The sequence continues at coordinate 49,957 of CAWWAF010000011.1, read as the reverse complement.
AGTTCTTCGTGCGCAACATATCCGGCTCACTCTTCTGCACCAGTTCACGAATCGTTCGAATATTCGCGTTCTTCAGGCAGTTGTATGACCGCACGGAGAGCTCGAGTTCCTCGACGCTCTTGTCGAGGTGCTCGTTGGCCTCGGACGGAACCACATCGGCGCCTTGCTCGGGCTGCGCCTCCACCGGGTCGTCGAGGTTGATGAAAATACTCAGGTGGTCACGCACGAGCTTGGCGCCCAAGGAAATGGCGTCGCGCGCACTCACGGTGCCGTCGGTCCATACGTCAACGGTGAGCTTGTCATAGTCGGTCGTTTGACCCATGCGAGCCGCTTCGACCATGTAATTCACCTTCCGAACTGGCGAATGAACAGCGTCGACCGGAATCCATCCGAGGCCCAGATCCTCGTCGAAGTTCTTGTCGGCCGCCATGTAGCCACGCCCTTGCTTGACGCGCATCTCCATGTGCAGCGAGCCACCGTCCGCGATGGTGGCGATGTGCAGGTCTGGGTCCAGGATCTCGACGTCCCCGTCGGACTCCAGATCCGAGGCGGTGACTTCACCGGGCTTGTCTGCTCGCAGGTAGAGGGTCTTGGTCTGGTCGCTGTGCAGCTTGATCGGGATCTCCTTGAGGTTCAGGATGATATCGGTCGCATCCTCCACCACACCCGGAATCGGAGAGAACTCGTGCTGCACCTTATCTATCTTCACGGCGGTCACCGCGGCGCCCTCGATCGCCGATAGCAACACCCGCCGCAACGCGTTCCCGATGGTCGTCCCGAAGCCGCGCTCGAACGGCTGGGCATAAAATCGGCCGAACCGCTCGGTCAACGTTTCGGCGTCGAACTCCAGCCGCTTCGGTCGCTGGAAGCCTTTCCACAACATCGAGTAAATCCTTTCTGTATCCGGTACCGAGCGGATCAACCGCCCGGACGGCGCACGCGTCTCAACTACTTCGAATACAGCTCGACGATTAGCTGTTCCTGCACTGGCAGGTTGATCTGTTCACGCGTCGGCAACGATGCCACCCGGCCGGTCAACGCGCCGGCATCGAACTCCAGCCATTCTGGAATCCCCCGGCCTTTGACCTCTTCCATGGCATACACGATTGACGCCTTCTGCGCGCTGCGCTCGCGCACGCTCACCGCGTCCCCCGCCTTCAGGGAGTACGAGGGGATATCCGCACGTTTGCCGTTGACGCGCACATGCCCATGACGCACGAGCTGACGCGCCTGCGGTCGGGAGGTCGCCAGCCCAAGACGATACACCACGTTGTCGAGCCGGCGCTCGAGCAACTGTAGCAGCGTCTCGCCGGTAATCCCGCGCTGGCGGTCAGCGGCGGCAAAATAGCGCCGGAACTGGCTCTCCAGCACGCCATAGGTGCGTTTGACCTTCTGCTTCTCGCGAAGCTGTTGGCCGTAGCCCATCACTTTGTTCGGGCGACGCCGACGACTCTGCTGCCCAGGCGGAACATTGCGCTTTTCAATGGCGCACTTCTCCGCGTAGCAGCGCTCGCCCTTCAGGAAGAGCTTCATGCCCTCCCGCCGGCAAAGCCGGCACACGGGTCCTGCGTATCGTGCCATGCTGATCGTTCTCCTCTACACTCGACGTCGCTGCTAGACCCGCCGCCGCTTCGGTGGTCGGCATCCGTTATGGGGGATGGGCGTCACGTCGTTAATCGACTTTACGCTGAGGCCAACCGATGCCTGCAGCGCGCGGATAGCGGACTCGCGTCCACCGCCAGGCCCTTTTACACGAACATCCACGGTGCGCATGCCGACGGCCTTCGCGCCATGGCCAGCCCGTACCGCGGCCTGGGTCGCGGCGAACGGCGTGCCCTTCCGGGACCCACGAAACCCGATGCCTCCGGCACTCGACCACGCGACGACGTTCCCCTCGGTGTCGCTAATCGTGATGATGGTGTTGTTGAAGGACGCCTGGATATGGACGATGCCGTGGTGAACAACGCGCTTTTCCTTCTTCTTCTTGAACGTCTTCTTCCGCTTCCCGGCCGGTTTCTTCGGCGGCGGAATTGACGCGTCAACCGTTTCCAGCTTTGCCATTCGCGAACAGTCCTTTCTCGACGAACCCAGTGCTCAGGGGAACCTGGGGCTGCGCCCCAGCGCGTGAGCCATCCCCGTCACCGGTCTAGCTGCTCTTCTTCTTCGCCACGGCGCCCTTGCGGGGCCCCTTGCTGGTCCGAGCGTTCGTATGCGTCCGCTGTCCGCGGACCGGGAGGTTCCGGCGATGGCGCATGCCACGATACGAGCCCACCTCCATCAACCGTTTGATGTCCATGGAGACCCGCTTTCGGAGGTCTCCCTCGACACCGCCTTGTTCCTCAATCACTTGGCTGATCTTGCGCGTCTCGTCTTCTGACAAGTCCTTCACGCGCACGTTCGGGTCGACACCCGCCTCGGTCAAAATCTTACCAGCGCGCTGGTCACCGATACCGTAGATATAGGTCAGACCGGTTTCGATACGTTTGGTCCGTGGAAGATCGACGCCTGCTATTCGAGCCATTGTTCCGCCTTACCCTTGCCGTTGCTTGTGCTTCGGATTCAGGCAGATGACACGCACCACGCCCTTTCGTCGCACAACCTTACACTTGTCACACATTCGCTTAACTGATGCTCGTACCTTCATTCCGTGCTCCCACGCCGGGTTATCCGTCCCCGCGCCCGATTTCTGGCCGTTAACTCCACCGTCACGCGATCACCGGGGAGCAGCCTCACGAAGTTACGCCGCGGCGCGGCATCGACGTGGGCAACGATCCGACGATGCGACTCATCGAGGCGCACCGTAAACAACGCGTCGGGCAACTGGTCAACGACCACGCCCCCGTGTGTGGCCGAGCGTCGGCTGGCAACCCGGGGCATAGCTCCGTCTACCCTTCCGACTACCCGTGAGGCACCGATTCCAGCTCGCGGGAGGCCGTCTCTACTGCTGCGTCCCGCGCACTCATTTGCGACAACACCCGCGGGCCTGAATCGGTCACGGCCACGGTATGCTCAAAATGGGCGGCCAGACTGCCATCCCGTGTGACCGCCGTCCAGCGATCATCCAACACTCTCACCGCGGGTGCCCCCATGGTCACCATCGGCTCAATCGCGAAGACCATTCCAGACGCCAACACCGGTCCGCGTCCGGGTTCGCCATAGTTCGGGATTTGCGGCTCCTCATGGAGCGTCGCGCCGATACCATGGCCTACAAATTCTCGCACAACCGCGAAGCCGTGCGCTTCAACGTGCCGCTGCACGACATGACCAATGTCCGACACGTGGCCACCGACCCGCATCTGCTCGATGGCCAAATCGAGTGACTCGCGTGTCACCCGCAAGAGATCCGTCGTGCGGTCAGGCACCTGCCCCACCGGAACCGTGATCGCCGAATCGCCGTAGAATCCGTCGAGCACGACACCCATGTCGATCGACACGATATCCCCTTCAACCAGGGGCGTCGCGGACGGAATACCGTGCACAACCGCGTCGTTCACCGACGCACACAGGGTTGCCGGATACCCATGGTAGCCCTTAAAGGCCGGCACCGCCCCAGCCTCCAACACCTGCCGTTCCGCGACGGCGTCCAATTCGAGCGTCGATACGCCCGGGGCCACGAGTCGGCGCAACGCGGCAAGTACCGAAGCCACCAGCCCGTTGGCAGCCCGCATAAGTTCCAGCTCCGGGGCGGACTTGCGCGTAATCATCAGACCGTCGCCTCCGCAAGCATGTCCTCAACCGCCTGGGTCAACGCGGCCCCAACCTCCGCGGGACTCTGTTGGCCATCCACGGCGCGGAAGTTCGGTCGACTCGAATAGTAATCGACCAGCGGCTTCGTGGCCTCGGCGTACACCCGGAGACGTTCCCGTACCGTCGCTTCGGTGTCATCGCTGCGCAGGAAGAGTTCGCCGCCGCACCTCCCGCACGTGGTGCGTGACTCACCGGCCGCGACGCTGGTTGCATGGCCACACTGGCCGCACACGCGGCGTCGCGCGAGGCGCTCGACCAGCGCGTCATCTGGTACCGCAATGTCTACGACGGTTAGCGGCCCATGTCCGGTCATTATCTCGTCGAACGCGATGGCTTGCGCCACCGTCCGCGGGAACCCGTCGAGGACGAAGCCCCTGGCGGCATCCGGATGGGCCAGCCGCTCACGGACGATGCCAATCATCAGTTGGTCATCCACCAAGCCGCCCGCATCAATCGTGGCCTTGGCGCGCCTCCCAAGTTCAGACTCCGCCCGCACGGCATCTCGCAGAATGTCTCCAGTCGAGATGTTCGGGGTGCCCTGGCGTTGCGCGAAGTCAACCGCCTGCGTCCCCTTGCCGGCCCCCGGGGGGCCCAGCACCACTAGGTTGATCGGGCCTCGAGTCACTGCGCCGGTCATCCTCGCCGTCCTCGAACGCGCGTCTTACGCATGAACCCATCGTAGTGACGCATGATCAATTGGGACTCGACCTGCTGTACGGTGTCCATCGATACGCCGACAATGATGAGCAACGACGTGCCGCCGAAGTAGAAGGTGACGCCGAGCCCGTCCGTGATCCAACTCGTGATCGGGCTACTGCGGAGCACGCCATCCAGCGTTTCGCCAACAAGCGGCAGGGCGCTCGCCCTGAACCCAACGATCATCAGGTCGGGCAACACCGCGATGAGCGCAAGATAAATCGCGCCCACCAATGTAATGCGAGTGAGAATCGTGTCGATATACTCTGCCGTCCGTTTTCCTGGCCTGATGCCGGGCACGAACCCACCGTACTTCCGCATGTTTTCTGCGACGTCGTCTGGGTTGAAGATGATCGCCGTGTAGAAGTACGCGAAAAAGATGATGCCCCCCATATAGAGGAGGTAGTAGAGCGGCATCCCGTTAGCCAGGCCGTCCGTGAGCGACTGGCCGATCCCACCGGGGGGAAGCGCGGAGGCAATCGTGGCAGGGAACGCCAGCAACGACGACGCGAAAATCACCGGGATGACGCCGCCGGTATTCACCTTCAACGGGATGTGCGTACTGGTCCCGCCATACTGGCGTCGACCGACGACCCGCTTCGCGTACTGCACGGTGACCCGTCGCTGCCCGCGTTCGACAAAGACGACGGCTCCGATGACAAAAATCATCACCACACCAAGCAGGAGCAGTCGGAACAGTCCGATCTGGCCCGTGCGCAGGGTGTCGATGGTGTTGAGCACCCCGGCGGGGAAATTTACGACAATCCCGGCGAAGATAATCAGCGACATTCCGTTACCGATGCCCCGCTCGGTAATCTGCTCACCCAGCCACATGATGAGACAGGTGCCGGTGGTGAGGGTCAGCACCGCCATCAAGCGGAATCCCCACCCAGGGTTGAAGACCAGGGGCAGGCCGGCGCCCCCGAGATTGGTCTGACTCTCCAACCAGAACGCGATCGCGAACGCCTGAACGGCACACAGCACGAGCGTGCCATATCGCGTGTATTGGGTAATCTTGCGACGACCGAGCTCACCCTCTTTCGACAGGCGTTCCAGATAGGGCCAGACGACCGTCAACAACTGCAAGATGATCGAGGCGCTGATATAGGGCATGATGCCCAGCGCGAAAATGGTCACCTGCGCCAGGTTGCCGCCGGAGAACATGTTGTAGAGCCCGAACATCGTGCCGGCCGCTTGCTCAGCGAGGATGGCCAACGCTTCGGTGTTCACCCCGGGCGTGGGCACAACGCCGCCCACGCGATAGACCGCCAGAACACCGAGCGTGAACAGCACACGGGTCCGAAGGTCGCTGATCGTGAAGACGTTGCGCAGGCTGTCAAGCATCGGTTCGTCTCTCAGACGTCTGAGCTGGCGCCGTCATCGGCGTTGTCATCATCGACGGATTCAGCCGAATCGCTGGGTGCACCCGCCTCATCTGGGCTCGGCGATGCAGCCGGCGTCTCCACGGCATCAGCCTCCACGGCCCCGTGGCGAGAGACCACTTCGGTTCGCCCACCGGCCGCGACAATCTTCTCGCTCGCAACGCCGCTGAACTTGTGCGCCCTGACCGTCAAGGCCGTCTCGATGTCGCCCCGGCCAAGAATCTTGATCAGCTTACTTGAGCGCACCACACCGGTCGTCCGCAACAGTTCCGGCGTCACCTCGGTGCCCGCCGCGAATCGCTCATTCAGCGTATCGAGATTGACCACCGCGTACTCAACCCGGAATGGGTTGAAGAATCCGCGTTTCGGCAGCCGGCGATGCAGTGGCATCTGCCCACCTTCGAAGCCGCGCTTTCGGTGGTAGCCGGACCTGGACTTCTGCCCCTTGTCACCGCGTCCTGACGTGACGCCGTGGCCGGAGCCGTAGCCGCGGCCGACCCGTTTCTTCGCGTGTTTCGCGCCCTTTGGCGGTTTGAGATCACTGAGATTCATCATCAGGCGTCGACCTCACTGACGCGAACCAGATGCCGGACCTTCCGGATCATGCCGCGTATCGACGGAACATCCTTGACTTCCACGGTGTGCCGGATGCGGCGCAGGCCGAGCCCCCTGACAACCTCCGCTTGACTTTTGTTAAACCCGATTGTGCTGCGCACGAGCGTCACTTTGACGTGACCGGCGCTCGCTGTATTGGTCATGTTGCTACCTGCCTCATCCAATCGCCGCGTGCCTACCTAGGCGGTTGGTTGTGCGATCAGATCCTCGAGTTCAATGCCACGCAGCCGGGCGATATCCGCGGGATCTTTGAGTTCGGTGAGCCCCGCAAACGTCGCGTGTACAACGTTGTGCGGGTTGTCGGTGCCCAGCGACTTGGTCACGATATTCTGGATACCGGCCGCTTCCAGGACCGCACGCACTGCACCGCCCGCAATGATCCCGGTGCCGTCTGGCGCGGGCTTCAAGAGCACGCGGCCAGCCCCGAACCTTCCGACGATCCGATGTGGAATCGTGGTGCCGCTCAGCGGCACACGCACCAGCGCTTTCTTCGCGGCTTCGATGCCCTTCTTGATCGCCGAGGGCACCTCTTTTGCTTTGCCAATGCCGTAACCCACAACGCCGTTGGCATCGCCGACGACGACCAGAGCGCTGAAGCTCAGGTTCTTACCGCCCTTCACGACCTTGGTCACACGATTGATCGTGATGACCGTGTCCTTGAGGTCGAAGTCTGCCGGGTTGATCTTCGGTCGCGTCTGTTTCATGACAGTGTGCCGCAGTCCTTCAGAACTTGAGACCAGCATCACGCGCCGCGTCCGCTACCTTGCGCACGCGTCCGTGATACAGAAATCCGCCCCGGTCGAACACCACGCTGGTGATGCCCTTCTCGAGCGCCCGCTCCGCCACCAGCCGGCCAATGACCTGGGCACCGGCGACATTGCTGCCGCGTGCGCCATCGGCCAGGCCGGCCTTGATCGTCGGCTCGGTACTCGAGGCGGACGCAACCGTGGTGCCGGTCAGGTCGTCAATGACCTGAGCCGAGATATGAGACAAACTGCGAAACACGGCCAGTCTCGGGCGTTCCGCCGTCCCGGTGATGACCTTGCGCTTCCGCAGCGCGATCCGCCGACGTCGATCCTTCTTCGTCTTTACCTTCATGACCCGCTCAACCCGTCTGCCTCTAACTAGGCCCCGGTCTTTCCGACCTTTTTCTTCAGTACTTCACCGGTATAGCGGATCCCTTTCTGCTTATAGGGATCCGGCTTCCGTAAACTTCGGATGTTCGCGGCCACCTGGCCCACGAGCTGTCTATCAATCCCCGAGACGACCAGATGCGTCTGACTATCCACGGTCACGCCGATGCCGTCGGGAATCGGAAAGATCACCGGGTGGGAGTAGCCGAGGGCCAGCGTCATCCGCTGGCCAGACACCTCAGCCCGATACCCGATACCCACGATATCGAGTTGCTTACTGAAGCCCTCGGATACGCCGGTCACCGCGTTGGCGACCAAGCTACGCGCAAGGCCGTGGAATTTCCGCAGTGCCCGCTCGTCCCTCTCGGGCTTGGCTTGCAGCTGTCCGTCTTCCATTTCGACGGTGACACCTGGGGGCAGCGGTTGACGCAGCGTCCCTTTGGGTCCCTTGACCTCGACCGCGTCGGCCGAAATCTGGACGGTGACCCCACTGGGGATCGGAATCGGTTGCTTACCTATTCGCGACATGACGTGACCTTTACCAGACGTTGCACAAGACTTCGCCGCCGACGCCGACCGCGGTGGCCTGACGTCCTGTCATCACACCGCGCGACGTGGTCAATATGCTGGTCCCCAAACCCGCGAGGACCCGCGGCACGTTGTCGCGACCGAAGTACACCCGACGCCCGGGCCGGCTGACTCGCTGGATGCCGGAGATGACGTTTTCGCCGCGCGCGCCGTACTTCAGCTGGATACGGATCATCGGGCGGGCCATCTGCCCCTTCTCCACGACAATCTCGACGTTCTTGAACGCGTGTATGTAGCCTTCGTTCTGCAGAATGCGCGCGACCTCCGCCTTGAGCCGTGAGGCCGGAACATCCACGCGTTTCCGCTGGGTGGCCGTGGCGTTGCGAATACGCGTCAACATATCGGCGATGGAATCAGTCATAACTCTCTAGTTCCCGTCCTACTGCGGTGCCGCCGGCCTCGAACCGGCGACCGGTTCGCGTCACCAACTGCTCTTGGTCACACCGGCAACGTCGCCCTCAAGTGCCAACTTGCGAAAACACAAGCGGCACAAGCCGAACTTGCGTAAAAAGGCACGTGGCCGGCCGCACAGGTGGCACCGGTTCCGTGACCGCACCTTGAACTTCGGCGTTTTCTTCTCTTTGGCGATTTTCGCGGTCGTAGCCATATCAGCCCCAGCCTAGTTTGCTCGGAACGGCATGCCCATTAGCTTGAGCAATCGCCGGCCTTCTTCGTCAGTCTTAGCGGTCGTCACCACCGACACGTTCATGCCGCGTGACTTGTCGACCGTCATGTAATCGATTTCAATAAACATCAACTGGTCGCGCAGACCCAGCGTGTAGTTCCCGCGCCCGTCGAACCCGGTGGGAGACACGCCGCGGAAGTCTCGGACGCGAGGCAGGGCGATCCCGATCAGCCGGTCCAGAAACTCATACATGCGGTCCCGGCGCAGTGTCACCATCGCGCCGATGGCCTGGCCTTGCCTGACCTTGAATTGGGCGATGGACTTGCGCGCCTTGGTCGTCACCGGTTTCTGGCCGGTCACCTGGCCCAGTTCACCGCTGCCGATATCGATCAGCTTCGCGTTCTGTGTGGCATCGCCAATACCCATGTTCACGACGACACGCTGGATCTTTGGCACCGCCATCGTGTTCGTGTACCCAAACTCCTTCGTGAGCGCGGGGACAACCGTCTTTTGATATCGCTCTTGCAATCGGTTCATCGGTCGACGACCCCGTCGCACTTGCGACAAATCCTGACTTTCCGACCGTCGCCGAGGAGACGCCGGCCTATGCGGGTCGGCGCGCTACATTCGGGACAGACAATCTGCACATTGGACGCATGGAGCGGTGCCTCGCTCTCGACCACGCCGCCCTTCACGTTCTGTCCGGGGTTCGGTTTGGTGTGACGCTTCATGAAGTTCACACCCTCCACGATGAGCCGGTTCTTACCCGGCACCAAACGCAGTACGCGTCCCCGCTTGCCACGGTCCTTTCCGGTGACGACAATCACGTTGTCGTTTTTCCGGATCGGGGTTTGAATGCTCGACATGGTTAGCTCCAGAAGTCAGAGGAACAAGTTCCGCCTCCTTCTCTACAGCACCTCCGGCGCGAGGGAGATGATTTTCATGAACTTGCGCTCCCGTAGCTCACGCGCCACCGGACCAAAGACGCGGGTGCCTACCGGCTCTCCCTGTTCGTTTACCAGGACAGCCGCGTTGCGGTCGAAGCGAATATAGCTGCCGTCCCGTCGGCGGTACTCCTTGGCGGTCCGGACGATGACCGCTCGAACGACCTGGCCCTTCTTGACGGCCGAACGAGGCACGGCCTCCTTGACCGACGCGGTGACAACGTCACCGAGGCCTGCGAACCGGCCGGTCGCACCGCCGATCGGATTGATGACCGCGAGCTTGCGGGCTCCTGAGTTGTCTGCGACCTCGAGGGTCGTCTGCATCTGGATCATGGTCGGTCTCGCTCTACAGCCTGCTGCTACCCGCCTAGATGGTCTGCGACCGCTGGATTACTCGCGTCACCGCCCAGCGCTTGCGGCGGCTCAACGGGCGCGTTTCGACGAGGGCCACGGTGTCGCCAACCTTAATTTCGTTGGTTGCGTCGTGCGCCATGAATTTCGACGTGCGGCGCTGAATCTTACCGTAGAGCGGGTGGCGCACCTTGCGCTCCACCGCCACCACGATACTTTGGTCCATCTTGTCGCTTACGACGACGCCTTGAATTTCTGCCTTGGTTCCCATATCTCTGCGTCCGCTTACGCCTCGGTCGTGGAGGCCGGGGTCGACGCCGACAGAGCGTTCTCTCTCAGGAGCGTCTTCACCCGGGCCAAATCGCGCCGACTGTCTGTCAGCTTCCGGGCCGCTTCCTGCTGCCCCATCGAATGCTGCAACCTCAGCCGAAATATTTCCTCTGCCAGTTCGCCCTCACGACGCTCGAGGTCCGGCACACCAAGCTCACGCAACTCAGCTACCTTGGTCATGACACCTCGCCTTCGCCAAAGCGAGTGGCGAATCTGGTATGAATGGGCAACTTCGCCGCGGCGAGCTTCATGGCCTGGCGGGCAGTGGTCGCATCGACGCCCTCCATCTCAAAGAGAATGCGGCCTTGCTTGACCACCGCGACCCACCCCTCTGGTGAACCCTTACCCTTGCCCATCCGGGTTTCCTGCGGTTTCTTGGTGATCGGTTTGTCTGGAAAAACCCTGATCCAGATTTTTCCACCGCGCTTGATGAAACGAGTCATAGCGACCCGTGCGGCTTCGATCTGGCGGTCCGTGAGCCAGCACGGCTCCAGCGCACGCAACCCGTAGTCACCGAATGACACTGACGAGCCGAGCCAGGCCTTCCCGGTCATACGACCACGGTGTTGCTTCCGATGCTTGACCTTCTTTGGCATCAACATGACGAAATATCCTCGAAATCGCTGCCTGGCCTAGGGCCGGCCGCCCCGACGCGGTGCCTTGTACTCTTCATCACGGGCCAGTTGGGGCTCGTGCCGATCCCCCTTGTAGAGCCACACCTTCACGCCCAGCTGCCCGTAGGTCGTGTGAGCCTCGGCGAATCCGTAGTCGATATCCGCCCGCAGGGTCTGAAGGGGTAGCTGCCCGTGGAGGTACCACTCGTTCCGAGCGATTTCCGCGCCGTTCAACCGGCCACCGACTCGAATCTTGATACCCCGAGCCCCAAACCGAAGGGCGGACTCCACCGCTTTCCGCATCGCACGTCGGAATGCGACGCGCTTCACGAGTTGCAGGGCCACCGATTCGCCGATCAGCTGTGCATCGAGCTCAGGCTTTTGAATTTCCTGAATATTGATAAAGACCTCACGCTTGGTCCGCTGCTGAATCTCTGTTTTCAGCTTATCGACCTCGGTGCCTTTGCGCCCGATGATGATGCCGGGTCTCGAGGTACAGATGTCAATTTTCAGCTTGTTAGCCGCGCGCTCGATCTCGATCTTCGATACCCCGGCGTGCGCGAAACGCTTCTTTAGATCTGCGCGCAAAGCGAGATCCTCGTGCAGCAGCTTCGCGTAGTCGCGGTCGGCGTACCAGCGTGATCGCCAGGTCTTGTTGAAGCCCAGCCTGAACCCGTACGGGTGAACCTTCTGCCCCATCTAGTCGGACTCCTTCGCGGCGGACTCGGTCGGAGCGGCCGTGTCCTCCGTCGTAGCCGTCGCCTTCATGGCATCGCTCTCGCTCGTCGTCGATTTCGGCGATTTCCGCACCTTGCTTCGCGCGGGTTTCTCCGGGCGGTCGGTCGCAGCGGCATCCGCGCCGCCTTCGGGGGGCCGCGCCGGCACCCGAACCACCGCCTGAGGACGCTCCTCGACCTGAACCGTCAGATGGGCCGTGCGCTTCTGGATGCGAAACGCGCGCCCCATGGGAGCGGGACGGATCCGCTTTTGCGACGGCCCCTGGTCCGCGTAACAGCCCGCAACAAACATCCGGTCGGCGTCGCCGCTGGCGCCATCCTTCTGCTGCGCGTTGGCCACCGCAGACCGCAGGACCTTCTCGATATCTTTGGCAATGCGCTTCCCAGAAAAACGTAACGTGGAGAGCGCCAAGTCGACGTTCTTCCCCCGTATCAGATCCATCACGAGACCGGCCTTTTGAGCCGAGGTCCGGACGTATCGGGCCGTGGCCCGCCCTTCAATCATCGCCCTTAGCCCTTCCTGACCGGTGCGGCCTTGTCACGCTTGCCCGTGTGTCCACGGAACAGGCGCGTCGGCGAAAACTCGCCGAGCTTGTGGCCCACCATGTTCTCAGTGAGATACACCGGGATGAATTTCTTACCGTTGTGCACCGCGATGGTGTGTCCGACCATCTCCGGCACCACCGTGGAGCGCCGCGACCACGTCTTGATCACCTTCCGGTCACCCGCGCGGTTCATGACCTCGATCTTCTCCAGCAGTGGCAGGTCCACGAACGGTCCTTTTTTCAGCGATCGACTCATACACGCCTCGTCTTAATTCCCGTCATTCAGCCTCTGCTCGGTCACTTCCGTCGCTTCCGACGTTGCGTGATGAATCTGTCGGACGGCTTCTTACCCCGGGTCTTATAACCCTTGCTCGGCTGGCCCCACGGTGACACCGGATGGCGCCCCCCAGCGGTACTGCCTTCACCACCGCCCAACGGATGGTCAACGGGGTTCATCGCGACGCCACGCACATTGGGTCGCCGGCCGAGCCATCGCGTGCGGCCCGCTTTGCCGATCGAGATGTTCTCATGGTCGACATTGCCCACTTGGCCAACGGTGGCCAAACATTCTTTAAGGATGCGCCGGACCTCGCCGGATGGCATCCGCAGCGAGGCGTAGTTACCCTCTTTGGCTATCAGCTGCACCGAAGAACCTGCACTGCGCGCAATCTGACCACCTTTGCCCGGCTTCATCTCCACGTTGTGCAACTGCGTGCCGAGCGGAATATTCTTCAGCGGCAACGCGTTGCCCGGCAGAATATCAACCCGGTCACCCGCGATGACAGCGTCGCCCACCTTCACACCGACGGGCTGGAGGATATAGCGCTTCTCGCCATCCGCATACGCCACCAACGCGATCCGGGCCGACCTGTTGGGGTCGTACTCGATCGTCGCCACTTTGCCGGGCACATCCGGCTTGTCGCGCTTGAAATCGATCACGCGATAGGTACGCTTGTGCCCACCGCCCCGTTGCCACATCGTGACCCGGCCCTGATTGTTCCGGCCACCGCTCTTGGTGAGCGGTTCGGTCAGCGGCTTATAGGGCTTTGTCTCGGTGATCTCGTCGAACACCGCCACCGTCTGAAAACGCCGACCCGGTGATGTGGGATTGTATTTACGAATTGCCATGGTCTTGACTCGGTGTCCGTCGTCGCCCGCGCACTGGGATCAACCTACGCACCCTCGAGGAATTCAGGCACTTTCTCACCGGCCCGAAGCCGCACGTACGCCTTTTTCCAGTCCGGCCGCTTCCCAGAGAACCGCCCTTGCCGCTTCACCTTGCCATGGATGGTGGCAGTGCGCACGCTCGCCACCTTCGAGCCCAAGAGGTGTTCGACAGCCTGCTTGATTTCAATCTTCGTGGCGGGCATCGCCACCTCGAGCACGATGGTCAGTCCGTCCTCACGCTGAAGTGTCGTTTTCTCGGTAATGAGCGGCCGCCGAATGACTTCGGTTGCTTTCATGATCCTAGCACCTGCTCAAGTCGCTCGAGTGCGGCCCGGGTCATGACGACCCGTCCGGCATCGACGACATCCCGGGCGCTCACCTGATTGGTCGACGAGATACGGATCCCACTGATGTTGCGGACGGCGAGTGCCAGATTCGCATCCGGCTTCACGTCGATGAACAACGTCTTGCCAGATAAATCCAGGCGATTCAGCAACTCGGTCGCGTGCCGCGTCCGGGGCTCCTCGGCGGAGAGCTGGTCGACAACGAGGATGCCCTCCTCCTTGAACTTCTGGGTCAATGCCGCTCGCAACCCGCCCCGAATGACCTTCTTGGGCAGGGGGTAAGCATAGCTGCGCGGGTGCGGGCCGAACACGACGCCACCACCACGCCACAGCGGGTTCCGGGCCTCGCCCACTCGCGCGCGTCCCGTCCCTTTCTGGCGCCACGGCTTCTTCCCGGTCCCGCTGACCTTGCCTCGGGTCTTGGTGGCAGCCGTGCCGCGACGCTCGGAGGCGAGCTGATGCACAACCGCCTCCCAGATCACGTCAGTGTTCACTCGGCCACCGAACACTTCGTCGCTGACCTCAAGGGCCCCGACTTTCTCGTTCCGCGAATCAACGACGTCCACAGTCATGGTGCAATCCATCCGTTGCTACGTCGACTACTGCTTGGGTGCCGCAGACACGGGCGCCGACCCTCGGCCGCCCGCTATCGCCTTGCGCACCATTACGTATCCACCCGGCGCTCCGGGCACCGCGCCTTTAACCACCAACACATGTTCGGCGGCGTCTACCTGCACCACGCGCAGATTCCGCACGGTCACGCGGTCGCCACCCATTCGACCCGGCCCACGCATCCCCTTGATGACGCGCGAGGGATACGACGAGGCGCCGATAGAACCAGGCGCACGATGAAACATCGACCCGTGGCTGGCGCCGCCGCCTGAGAAGCCGTGCCGCTTCATGACGCCCTGGAAGCCTTTACCTCGGCTCACACCCGTGACGTCCACTCGATCTCCGTCGGCAAAGAGCGTCGCCGCGACCTGGTCGCCTTCGGCCGGCGTCTCGCCCCCTTCGCTGATGGGGAATTCCCGACGCAACCGCGTCGGCGGCACCTTGGCCTTCTTGTAGTGGCCGGCGGTGGGCTTGTTCACTTTGGCCGGACCGTTTTCGACGAGGCCAAGCTGCACCGCTTCGTAACCGTCGCGCTCCACCGTCTTCCGCTGCACGACCACACAGGGCCCAGCTTTGATGACAGTGGCAGGCGTGACGACGCCGTCGTCACCAAACACCTGTGTCATGCCGATTTTGCGTCCGAGGATTCCGGTCACCATGATCGTTCGTCCGTTCTACTTGTTGTCTTTGCCGAACGCCTTGATTTCCACGTCAACCCCGGCCGGCAGGTCGAGCTTCATCAGCGCGTCAACCGTCTGCGTCGTCGGCTCAAAAATATCGATCAGTCGCTTGTGGGTTCGAATCTCGAACTGCTCTCGCGACTTCTTGTCGACATGCGGCGAGCGCAGGACGGTCCACTTGTTGAGATCCGTCGGCAGCGGAATCGGACCCGCGAGTCGCGCACCGGTGCGTCGCGCCGTGTCGACGATTTCGGATGTCGACTGGTCGAGCACCCGGTGGTCGTACGCCTTGAGACGAATCCGGATTTTGTCGCTAAACATTGACATGATGGTCTAAGCCTTCTTCGATGTGTAAGAGGTGTGACCGCGCGCTATTCGACGATCTCTGAAATCGCGCCAGACCCGACAGTCCGTCCGCCCTCACGAATCGCGAACCGCAGTCCCTTTTCCAGCGCCACCGGCGTAATCAGCTCCACTTCCATCGCCACGTTGTCGCCCGGCATCACCATCTCGACACCGTCCGGCAACGTCGCCACCCCCGTCACGTCGGTCGTCCGCAGATAAAACTGCGGCCGATACCCATTGAAGAACGGGGTGTGTCGGCCCCCCTCGTCCTTCGTCAGCACATACACTTCGCCCTTGAACTTCGTGTGCGGGGTGATCGACTTCGGTTTCGCCAGCACCTGGCCACGCTGCACCTCGTCCTTCTCCAACCCGCGCAGCAGCACCCCGATATTGTCGCCCGCCTGCCCCTGATCCAGCAGCTTCCGGAACATCTCCACTCCGGTGACCACCTTCTTCGTCGTGTCCGAGAAACCCACCAACTCGATCTCTTCGCCCACCTTCACGATGCCACGGTCGACCCGGCCCGTCACCACCGTTCCACGCCCCGAAATCGAGAACACGTCCTCGATCGGCATCAGGAACGGCTTGTCCACATCACGCTCCGGCACCGGCACGTAGTCATCCACCGCCTGCATCAACGCGTCGATGCCCGCCGCGGCGGTCTCGTCCCCTTCCAGCGCCTTCAGCGCCGACCCGCGAATCACCGGCAGGTCGTCCCCGGGGAAGTCATACGACGACAGCAGCTCCCGCACCTCCAACTCCACCAGGTCCAGCAGCTCCTCGTCATCCACCATGTCGACTTTGTTCAGGAACACCACCAATGACGGCACACCCACCTGACGCGCCAGCAAAATGTGCTCGCGAGTCTGCGGCATCGGCCCGTCCGTCGCCGCCACCACCAGGATCGCCCCGTCCATCTGGGCCGCCCCCGTGATCATGTTCTTGATGTAGTCCGCGTGACCCGGGCAGTCCACGTGCGCGTAGTGTCGATTGCCCGTCATGTATTCCACGTGCGACGTCGCAATCGTAATGCCCCGCGCCCGCTCTTCCGGCGCGTTGTCAATCGAGTCGAATGACCGCGCCGCGTTCTTCTCATCGTGCTTCGACAACACGGTCGTGATCGCCGCCGTCAGTGTCGTCTTCCCGTGGTCGATATGTCCGATCGTCCCAATATTGACGTGCGGTTTCGACCGATCAAATTTTTCCTTCGCCATGGAGATTACCTGTTACCTTCCCTGGATCCGCGCCACGATTTCCTCGCTGACGACCGGGGGAACATGCTCGTAGCGGTCGAAGTGCATTGTGTAGGTTGCGCGGCCCTGCGTCCGAGACCGCAGTTCGGTGGCATAGCCGAACATGGCAGCCAACGGGGCGCGGGCATTGATGATCTGCGTACCACCGTGCGCCTCCATCGACCGAACCTTGCCGCGCCGGCTGTTGAGGTCGGCAATGACGTCGCCCATGTGGGCCTCTGGCACCACAACTTCGACCTTCATAACCGGTTCAAGCAGCACGGGCCCGGCGCGGCGGGCAGCGTCACGAAACGCCATCGAGGCCGCGATCTTGAACGCCACCTCAGAGGAGTCGACGTCATGCGAGGAACCGTCATACAGCGTGACCGTCACATCCTCGATCGGGTAGCCGGCCAGAACGCCCGTGGTCACGGACTCTCTGACACCGGCCTCAATCGGCGCGATGAACTCCCGCGGCACAGAACCACCGAAAATTTCATTCTTGAACACGACGCCGGCGCCGGACTCCCCGGGCGTGATACGCAGCTTGACATGTCCGTATTGGCCACGTCCGCCGGTCTGCTTCACATGCCGGTGCTCGCCGTCAGATGCCGTGGTCAGGGTCTCGCGATAGGCGACCTGGGGCCGGCCTACCGTGGCCGCGACATCGAATTCTCGCCGGAGCCTGTCGACGATGATCTCCAGGTGGAGCTCGCCCATACCAGAGATGACGACCTGACCGGTGTCATCGTCGGTGCGAACCTCAAAGGTTGGGTCCTCGCTGGTCAGCTTGGCCAGTCCCAGGCCCAGCTTCTCCTGATCAGCCTTCGTTCTCGGTTCGATCGCCAGCGTGATGACCGGCTTCGGGAACTCCATCCTCTCGAGGACAACGGGCCGCTTCACGTCGCAGATCGTGTCCCCGGTCGCGACGTTCTTCAGGCCGACCGCGGCGGCGATGTCTCCCGCATACACCTTGTCGATTTCTTCCCGTTTGTCGGCGTGCATCTTCAGGAGGCGACCGATGCGCTCCTTTCGACCAAGCCGTGGGTTGTAAATCGTCGTCCCGGTGGACATCACACCGGAATACACCCGAATAAACGAGAGCTGACCGACATACGAGTCGGTCATAATTTTGAATACCAGTGCCGAGAACGGCGCGTCGTCGGTCGACGGTCGTTCGAGGGCGATGCTCTCATCGGTGGGGTCGGCACCAACCACCGGGAGCACATCCTCGGGCGAGGGGAGAAAATCGACGATCGCGTCGATCAACGGTTGCACGCCCTTGTTCTTGAACGCGCTTCCACAGAGCACGGGCACAAAGGGAGCGGCCTCGCCGCGCACCGACTCCACCGTGCGACGCCGGAGAGCGGCGATCACCTCGGCATCATCGAGGGGTGTACCCTGGAGATACTTCTCCAGCAACTGGTCGTCAACTTCGCAGACCTTCTCGAGCAGCGTTTCCCGCGCGGCCAAGGCGGCCGCCATACGATCCGCCGGAATATCCTCGATGGTCGGGTCGGCGCCCAACGCTTCGTCGTGATACCGCACCGCTTTCATCCGCACCAGATCGATGACACCGGCGTATCCGGCCTCAGCTCCAAGCGGTAACTGAACCGCTACCGGGTTGGCCTCGAGCTTCTCTCGAATCTGCGTGACGGTCCGGTCAAAATCAGCCCCGATCCGGTCCATCTTGTTGACAAAACAGATGCGAGGTACACGATACTTGTCGGCCTGCCGCCACACCGTCTCTGACTGCGGCTCCACCCCACCGACGGCGTCGAACACCGCCACCGCGCCATCAAGCACGCGAAGCGAACGTTCCACTTCCGCAGTGAAGTCGACGTGTCCAGGGGTATCGATGATATTGATTCGGTGGTCGCGCCACATGCAGGTCGTGGCCGCGGAGGTGATGGTAATACCCCGCTCCTGCTCCTGGGCCATCCAGTCCATGACCGCGGTCCCGTCATGCACCTCACCGATTTTGTAGGTGATGCCGGTATAGAAGAGGATGCGCTCCGTCGTGGTCGTCTTACCGGCATCAATGTGGGCCATGATGCCAATGTTCCGCGACCGTGCGAGCGGGACCTCTCTCGACATCACTCTAGGCATCACCTTGGCCGTTCGAGACGGCTTGCGTCTCGAAACATTGACGTCGGCGACCGGCGAGACCATCGCCAACTGTGCGGTTACCACTATTCCTCGTGCGTCCTGGTTATGTGCCGGCCGCTACCAGCGGTAGTGAGCGAACGCCTTATTGGCTTCCGCCATCCGATGGGTGTCCTCGCGCCGCTTCACAGATGCGCCGCGGAGGTTCGATGCGTCAATGAACTCGTTGGCCAGCTTCTCCTTCATCGTCTTACCGTCACCGCGTGACCGCGCATAGCTGGAGATCCAACGCATACTGAGCGACATGCGACGGTTCGGATTGACCTCAATAGGCACCTGATAGTTCGAACCACCCACACGCCGGGATTTCACCTCAAGGCTCGGCTTGACGTTCTCAAGCGCCTTCTTGAACACCTTGAGCGGATCCTCACCGGTTCGCTCCTTGACGAGGTCCAGGCTCCCGTACAACACACCCTCGGCCGTGCTCCGCTTGCCGTCTTTCATAACCGTGCGCACAAACTTGGTCACCAGCGTGCTGTTGTAGATCGGATCCGGTGGCACCTGGCGCTTCGTAATTTCGCGTCTGCGTGGCATGGCTTTACTTTCTCACGTGGGGCCTAGCCCCATCCCAACTCTGTCGTTCACGGGGCCTGCAAGCCCCACCCCACGGGTACACCCGTGGGAACCAGTAACGGTCCTACGCCTTGGGCCGCTTCGTCCCGTATTTCGACCGGCTCTGCTTACGTCCGTCCACGCCGGTGGTGTCCAGGGTCCCGCGTATCACGTGATACCGCACGCCCGGCAAATCCTTTACCCGGCCGCCGCGGAGCAGCACGAGCGAGTGCTCCTGCAGGTTGTGCCCTTCACCGGGAATGTAGCTGGTCACCTCGATCTGGTTCGTAAGCCGCACGCGGGCGACCTTTCGCAACGCCGAGTTCGGCTTCTTGGGGGTCTGGGTGAACACGCGGACGCAGACGCCTCGCCGCTGCGGGCATCGCTGCAACGCAGGACTCTTAGTCTTGGTCTCGGCCCGATACCGTCCCTTCCGAACCAGCTGGCTGATCGTCGGCACGACTACTCCCTGCGTCTATGACGCCACTACGCCGCCCACGGCGAATGCAGGCGCCTACATAAATGCCCCAAGCCTAGAAGCCATCGGCTTGGCACCTGGGGCGGATTGACCCTATTAATGTGTGCGCGCCGTGAAGGAGCGCCGCTCTCGACTCACGCTCAACTGCGCGACGAGGCGGCTACTTCCACGTTGGCAAGAGGCGACTTGCGCATTGCTGTGACCCTCTTGCGACGTCAACAAATTCCGCGGGTCACACGGCCTCTCTCGGACGGATCGGAGTTAGATAGGGTGTCCCAACTCAGATATAACCTTGCGAGGGTATCACGATACACTCATCCAGGCAAGGCGGTTAAGCGACCCGGGATCATTCGGTCGAGCCCCACGGACCACAAGTTATCTCGCATCGACCGCTATTCGGTCAGTTGATCCAGATCCAGCAAGGCATCCGGTTCCACCAGGTAATCCATCTCCCGCTCGAGCTCGAGCTCCTCAGCGGTCGGCGGCGGCGGCGGCGGCGGCTCGTCAGACGGAATCGACACGTGCCGGTAGTAGTCGAACCCGGTTCCGGCAGGAATCAGCCGGCCCATCGTGACGTTCTCCTTCAGACCACGCAAATGGTCTACCTTGCCAGAAATGGAGGCCTCCGTAAGCACCCGCGTGGTCTCCTGGAACGACGCCGCTGAGATGAACGAGTCGGTCGACAGCGAGGCTTTCGTGATTCCCAGCAACATCGGCCTGCCGGTCGCGGGACGCCCGCCGTCCTCGGCGATCACCCGCTCGTTCTCACGCAGGAACCGGAATCGATCCACCTGCTCGTCGATCAGGAACTCGGTGGTCCCGACCTCTTCAATTTTCACCCAGCGCATCATCTGCCGAGCAATAACCTCGATGTGCTTGTCATTGATCGTGACGCCCTGAAGCCGGTAGACCTCCTGTATTTCGTTGACCAGGTAGCTCTGCAGTGCCTTCTCGCCGAGGACGCTCAAGATGTCATGTGGGTTGCTGGGCCCGTCCATCAATTGCTCGCCGGCATGCACGCGGTCACCATCCTGCACATTGACGTGCACACCTCGAGGCAACGAATACTCCCGCGGCTCCGCCCCCTCTTCGTCCGGGACGATGAGGATCTTTCGCATCCCTTTGACGATGCTCCCAATCTTCACGGCGCCGTCAATCTCACTGATAACCGCGGTCTCCCTCGGCTTCCGGGCCTCGAAAAGCTCCTGCACTCGCGGCAGGCCACCGGTGATGTCCTTCGTCTTGGTGGTTTCACGCGGAATCTTGGCCAACACCTCGCCGGCCGTGACGGTCTGGCCATCCGCAATCATGAGGTGCGCGTGCGACGGCATGTTGTACTTGCGGTCGAGCTTGCCCGCGGCGTTCCGGATTTCCACCATCGGCTGCTTCTTCTCGTCCGGTGAGTCCACGATAATCAGACGGGACAGACCGGTCACCTCGTCCACTTCCTCGTGGACTGTGACGCCCTCGGTG
Source organism: uncultured bacterium (assembly GCA_963934795.1). GTDB lineage: Bacteria > Acidobacteriota > Vicinamibacteria > Vicinamibacterales > UBA8438 > UBA8438. Next base: position 28,601 of record CAWWAF010000011.1, on the reverse strand, counting down.
ATGTCCTTGAACTTCACAACACCGGGCTTCTCAGTGATGATCGAGAAGGTATAGGGATCCCACTCGACCAGCGTCTGGCCCGCTTCGACTTCTTGCCCGTCGGAGACACGCAGATGCGCGCCGTACACAACGGGGTAGCGCTCGCGATCATGGCCTTTCGCGTCCTGAATCACGAGCGACCCGGTACGGTTCATCACGACGAGCGACCCATCCTTCGCCTTCACCCACTGAATGCCGTGGAAACGGGCGGTCCCGGCGTGCTTCCCTTCCAGCGTTGACTGCGCCGACACTCGGGAGGCCGTGCCACCGATGTGGAACGTGCGCATCGTCAGCTGCGTGCCAGGCTCACCAATGGATTGGGCGGCCACAACCCCCACCGCGAGCCCAAGCTCGGCCAACTCACCGGTGCCGAGGTCACGCCCGTAGCATTTGGCACAGACGCCGCGGAGCGCGGCACAGGTGAGCACCGAGCGGATCTTGACCTTCTCGACGCCGGCGTCTTCGACGACTGAGGCAATCTCCTCGTCAATAACCTCGCTGGCCGATGTCAGCAAGTCGCTGGTGAACGGGTCACGGATATCCTCAAGGGTCACGCGACCCACGATCCGGTCGCGGAGCGGCTCGATGATTTCGCCGCTTTCCACGATGGCTCGAGACTCGATACCGTCCAGTGTGCCGCAGTCGATCTCCGAGATGATGACGTCCTGAGCGACGTCGACCAGTCGCCGAGTGAGATACCCAGAGTCGGCCGTCTTGAGCGCGGTATCAGCCAGGCCCTTCCGCGCTCCGTGGGTCGAGATGAAGTACTGAAGAACGGTCAGTCCCTCGCGAAAATTCGAGGTGATCGGCGTTTCGATGATTTCGCCAGACGGCTTGGCCATCAGTCCGCGCATCCCAGCCAGCTGGCGGATTTGCTGCTTGCTGCCACGGGCGCCAGAGTCGGCCATGATGTAGACGGCGTTGAAGTCCCCGCCAGCGCCGTCGCCGCCTTCCATTTCCTTGAACATGGCGTCGGCGACGCTCTCCGTGACTTCCGACCAGATGGCGATGACCTTGTTGTAGCGTTCACCGTTCGTGATGGCCCCTTCGAGGTACTGCTTCTCGACCCTCAGTACCTCGTCGTTCGCCTCCTGCACCAACGTCGCCTTCTGGGAGGGGACGATGAGGTCGTCCACCCCGATCGACAAACCGGACTTGGTCGCGAACGCGAAACCCAGTTGTTTGAGCCCGTCGAGCATTTCGACGGTCTTGGTGACGCCGTGGCGGAGATAACAATACTGAACTAGCTGGCCCAGCCCCTTCTTTTTGAGGAGCCCGTTGACGAACGGCAGCTCCGCGGGCAATGCCTCATTAAATAGGGCGCGGCCGACCGTGGTGTTGACCAGCTTCCCTTCGATCGGCTGCACCTCGGTCCGGAGCACATCCTGGTCATCGCGGGACGCCGTGAGGTCCATGAGTCCTCCGGTGAGGCGCAGACGGATGGGGGTCAACGTCTCGATCTCACCGGCGACCAAGGCCAAGTTCACGTGGTCAATGTTGCCAAACACCCGGCCTTCACCCTTGGCCTTGTTCTTCGCCAGGGTCAAGTAGTAGCACCCCAGCACGATGTCCTGGGAGGGCGTGGTGATCGGAGCGCCGTTGGCTGGCGACAGGATATTCTTCGACGATTTCATCAGCACGGACGCTTCGATCTGCGCCTCGGGTGCCAACGGGACGTGCACCGCCATCTGGTCGCCATCGAAGTCGGCGTTGAACGCCGTGCAGACGAGAGGGTGAATGCGAATGGCCTTCCCTTCGACCAGCACTGGCTCGAAGGCCTGGATCCCAAGCCGGTGTAGCGTTGGCGCGCGATTCAACAGAACCGGGTGCTCTCGGATGACCTCTTCCAGCACGTCCCAGACCTCGGACAACTGCTGCTCGACCATCTCCTTCGCCTGCTTGATGGTCGCAACGAGGCCGCGCTTCTCCAGCTTGTTATAGATGAAGGGCTTGAACAGTTCGAGCGCCATCTTTTTTGGCAGCCCGCACTGATGGAGCCGCAACTCCGGCCCGACGACAATGACCGACCGGCCCGAGTAGTCGACGCGTTTGCCCAGTAGATTCTGCCGGAACCGCCCCTGCTTTCCCTTCAGCGTGTCAGACAAAGACTTGAGGGGACGATTGTTGGCGCCCCGCAGCACACGCCCACGACGACCGTTGTCGAACAGCGCGTCGACCGCCTCCTGCAGCATCCGCTTTTCGTTTCGGATGATGACATCTGGGGCCTTGAGCTCGATCAGCTTCTTCAGGCGATTGTTGCGGTTGATGACACGCCGATAGAGGTCATTCAGGTCTGACGTCGCGAACCGACCGCCGTCGAGCGGGACCAATGGGCGCAACTCTGGCGGAATCACCGGGATCACATCCAGAATCATCCACTCTGGACGGTTCGTGGACTTCCTGAATGAGCCGACCACCTTCAACCGTTTCGCGTACTTAAGCTTCTTCTGCACCGACGTTTCGGTGCGCATCCGATCCCGCAGGTCCTCGGCGAGGTCCTCGATGTCAGCCCGCTTCAGGAGCTCCTTGATCGCTTCGGCCCCCATCTGTGCGCGGAACCGGGGACCATAGTCCTCCAGCGCCTTGCGATACTGCTCTTCGGTCAGCAGCTGGTTCTCTTTGAACTCTCCTTCGCCCGGGTCGATGACCACGTAGGCCTCGAAATATAGAATCCGCTCGAGGTCGCGCAGCGAGATATCCAGCAGGTGGCCGATGCGACTGGGCAGGCCCTTGAAAAACCACACGTGGCTGACCGGGGTCGCCAACGTGATGTGGCCCAAGCGTTCGCGCCGGACCTTAGCCTGTGTCACCTCGACGCCACACTTGTCGCAGATCACACCGCGGTGTTTCATGCGCTTGTATTTGCCGCACAAGCACTCCCAGTCCGTAACGGGACCAAAAATCTTCGCGCAGAAGAGCCCGTCCCGCTCCGGCTTGAAGGTCCGGTAGTTGATGGTCTCAGGCTTCGTCACCTCGCCGTGCGACCACGACCGGATCCGGTCAGGCGAAGCCAGACTGATCCGAATAGCGTCGAAATCGGCTGTCAGTGAGCTGCGTTCCGAGAAACTAGGTCTCATGAATTAACCTTCACTCCTGCCAAAACGTCCAAAAAGCTATGCCTTGTCTGGCGCGGTTGCCGCGCCGGCGGCGACCCCAGCTTCAGTGCCGACGCCGTCGGTCTCTTCGACCGCCTCGGCCTCGATGTCCAGCGTATCGTCCGCCAGCATCGCTGGCGGGGTCCGCGTCTTGAGTAGCTCCACGTCCAGACACAGGGCCTGCAACTCACGGATGAGCACGTTGAACGACTCCGGTAACCCTGGCGTAAACGACGCGTCGCCCTTGACGATCGCCTCGTAGATTTTCGCCCGTCCGGTCACGTCGTCCGACTTGGCCGTCAGTAGCTCCTGGAGGATGTGGGCGGCGCCGTACGCCTCCAGCGCCCAGACCTCCATTTCGCCGAAACGCTGACCACCGAATTGTGCCTTGCCACCCAGTGGCTGCTGGGTGATGAGAGAGTACGGTCCGATCGACCGAGCGTGAATCTTGTCGTCGACCAGGTGGGACAGCTTCAACATGTAGATGTAGCCGACCGTCACGCTCTGTTCGAACTGTTCGCCGGTCATCCCGTCGACGAGCTTGGTCTTCCCGCTAGTCGGCAGCCCAGCTTTCGTCAGCCACCCTTTGATTTCTGCCTCGGTCGCGCCGTCGAACACCGGCGTGGCGAAGTGCAGGCCAAGGGCGTTGGCGGCCCAGCCCAGGTGAGTCTCCAGAATCTGGCCAACGTTCATTCGTGACGGGACGCCCAGCGGGTTGAGCACGATTTCGACCGGCGTTCCATCCGGTAGATGCGGCATGTCTTCTTCCGGTAACACCCGCGCAATCACACCCTTGTTCCCGTGACGGCCAGCCATCTTGTCGCCGACCGACAGCTTGCGCTTCATGGCGACGTACACCTTGACGAGCTTGATCACGCCAGGAGGCAATTCGTCGCCGCGGCGAATTTTCTCCTTCTTCTCCTCAAACAGCTGGCGAATGACTTCGACCTGCCGCTCCGTGCGCTCCTCGAGCGTCCGCAGAGCGCCTTCAAGATCCCGCTGTTTACCAGCCAGCCTGATGCGCGTCGTCGCCTGGTAGGGCAACGCTTGGACACTCTCCGGCGTGAGGGTTGCCCCTTTGGCCAGCAGAGTTTCACGACCGTTGTCGTCGAAGAGGTCGCTGTCCAGTGTCTGACCGTCGACCATGGCCGCGATACGCTTTTTCACTTCCTCGTGCAGGATTCGAATCTCGTCCTGGAGATTCTTCTCCATCAAGTCGAGCTCGTCGGCCTCGATGGCTTTGGCGCGCTCGTCCTTCTCGATACCTTTCCGCGAGAAGATTTTGACGCCGACGACGATCCCGTCGATGCCGGGGGGACACAACAGCGAGGCGTCGCGGACATCGCCGGCCTTTTCGCCGAAGATGGCCCGGAGCAGCTTCTCCTCCGGCGTCAACTGTGTCTCCCCCTTCGGGGTGACCTTGCCGATCAAGATATCGCCGGGCTTCACGTAGGCACCGATTCGAATGATGCCGCTGTCGTCCAGATCCGTCAGGAATCCTTCGGATACATTCGGGATGTCCCTAGTGATGTCCTCTGGACCCAACTTCGTGTCGCGCGACTCGGTCTCGAACTCCTCGATGTGAATCGAGGTGTAGTAGTCCTCTTTGACCATCCGCTCGGACACCAGAATGGCGTCCTCGAAGTTGTAGCCACGCCACGGCATGAACGCGACCAGCACATTTCTGCCCAACGCCAGTTCACCCAGTTCGGTGCACGGACCGTCGCCTAGCACCTGGCCCTTGGCGACTTTATTGCCTACCTTGACGATGGGCTTCTGGCTGATGCACGTGTTCTGGTTGGACCGACGGAACTTGGTCAGGTTGTAGATGTCGGCACCCATCTCACGCGACATCTCACCGGACTCGCTCTCGATGCGAACGACAATGCGCTGAGAGTCGACATAGTCGACGGTTCCGCTCCGCCTGGCGACTACGACCGCGCCGGAATCGCGCGCGGTGATGTGCTCCATCCCGGTGCCCACGAACGGGGACCGGGCCCGCAACAGCGGTACCGCCTGGCGCTGCATGTTCGAACCCATCAAGGCCCGATTGGCGTCGTCGTGCTCCAGGAACGGAATAAGCGACGCAGCCACCGACACCAATTGCTTCGGTGACACGTCGATGAACTCGACCCGGTCACGAGGCGACAGAATAAAGTCGCCAGCCTTACGGCAGTTGACCCGCTCGTCAATCAGATTTCCGTCATCATCGAGCCGTGCATTCGCCTGCGCGATGAGATACTGGTCTTCCTCCCAGGCCGACAGATAGAAAGAGTAGGGCTCACACTCCGCCCCCTTCTTCTTCTTCTTCTTGGCCGTCGCATTTTCGGCCTCAAGGTCCGGCAACTCGACGATGTCGCCCGGCTTGTAGCTGGTACCTCCGGGGTTGACGACCCGAACAAAATCCGTCGCGCGGTCACCTTTTATCCGGCGATACGGCGATTCAATGAAGCCAAATTCATTGATTCTGGCGTAGCAGGACAATGACGAAATCAGACCGATGTTCGGCCCCTCAGGGGTCTCAATCGGGCAGATCCGCCCGTAGTGCGTTGGATGGACGTCGCGCACCTCAAACCCGGCCCGCTCACGGGACAACCCGCCAGGTCCCAGCGCCGACAAACGGCGCTTATGGGTAATTTCAGAGAGCGGGTTGGTCTGATCCATGAACTGAGACAGCTGCGACGAACCGAAGAATTCCCTGATTGCCGCCATGACCGGTTTGGCGTTGATCAGGTCGTGCGGCATCGCGGTCGCCATCTCCTGGTACACGGACATCTTCTCTTTGATGGCCCGCTCCATCCGCACCAACCCGATGCGGAACTGGTTCTCCAGAAGCTCACCAACGGACCTGACGCGACGGTTCCCCAGGTGGTCGATGTCGTCGGCGTTCAACGGGTTGCGACGGAGCGCGAGAAGATATTTGATGACCGCATAGAAATCAGGCGGGTGCAGAATCTTCTCGTCGAGCGGAGTGTCCAACGCCAGCTTGGTGTTGAGCTTCAATCGTCCAACGCGCGAAAAATCGTATTTCTGCGAGTTGAAGAACATGTTCTCGAACAGCGACCGCGAGCTGTCGAGTGTGGGGGGATCTCCGGGCCGCAGGCGGCGATAGATCTCGATCAACGCCTCTTCGTGGGTCCGGATCGTGTCCTTGCGCAAGGTCGTCGACAAGACGGTGCCGACTTCGTCGCGCTCCGGGAAGAACAGGTGGAGTTCCTCGACCTTTTTCTCCTGCGCCATCGAGACGATAAGTGGCGTCAGTTCGTCGTTGGCCTCGAGGAGCACCTCACCCGTGGATGGGTCCACAACGTCACCCGCTGCGAAACCACCCTCTAGTTCGGCGTCGGCAACCTCGACCCATTCTGTTCCGGTCTTCTGAAGCGCCTCGAGCGCCGCCTTACCGATTTTCTTACCGGCACCCACCTTGTGGGAACTGTCGATGACGACATCGGTGGCGACGCGACGACCGAGCAGCGTCGGGCCGACGGCCCATTTCGGCGCCGCGTCCCGCAGCGAGATCCGGTCCGTCTCGTAAAACGTCCGGATAATCTCGTCGGCGCCACGCAAACCGAGCGCCCGCAGGAAGACCGTGGCCAGAAATTTACGTTTCCGGTCTATTCGGACGTAGAGGAGATTCTTCGCGTCGTACTCGAATTCAACCCAGGAGCCACGGTACGGGATGATCTGGGCGACGAAGAGCTGCCGGTCCTCCGAATGGAAGAAGGCGCCGGGCGAGCGGTGCAACTGAGAGACCACGACCCGCTCGGTGCCGTTGATGATGAAGGTCCCGTTGTCGGTCATCAGCGGGACGTCACCGAAGTAGACCTCCTGCTCCTTGATGTCGCGGATCGTCTTGACTCCGGTTTCAGGATCCTTGTTCCACACCACGAGCCGAATGGTGACCTTGAGCGGCACGGCGTAGGTCATGCCACGCTCTTGGCACTCCTCGACGTCGTACTTGAGCTTTAACGAGACGGTATTCTCGCAAACATCGCACACCACCCCACGGGCGTTGTTCTCCGTACCACAGCGCGGGCACAGTACGTCCTGCTCACCATACGGCTCGGCCACCAACGTGGTCCCGCAGGACGAGCACGGCTGGCGCAGGTGGTGCAAACCGGACAGGCGCCCGCACTTGCATTCCCAGTTCCCGATCGCGTAATCGATGAACTCAAGCGACGAGTTCTCTCGAAAGTCGCTAATGGGGAAGACCGACTTGAACACCGATTGCAATCCAGCGTCGTCCCGCTCGGACGCCAGCCGGGTCATCTGCAAGAAGCGTTCGTATGATTTTTTCTGAATCTCGATGAGATTCGGAATAGGAATCGTCGTCCGGATTTTCGAGAAATCGATGCGTTCCCGGTAGACGTTTTTGGGCTCACTCTGCATTCTGCAACACCCTCGGACCAGCGCCGGGTCTTGACGAAACCGCGACCAACGGAACGGAGCACACCCCGTCCCTGTCAGTCACGCCACCACTCGCACGACGGGTGACCACCCGCCGCGGCCGTAACAAAACGACGACTACTACTTCACCTCGGCCTTGGCACCCACGGCGTCGAACTTCTCGACGATAGCGGTCGCTTCGTCCTTTGGAATGCCTTCCTTGACCGTCACGGGCGCGCTCTCGACCAGATCCTTCGCTTCCTTCAGCCCGAGACTGGTGACCTCGCGAACGGTCTTGATCACATTGATCTTTTTCGCACCCACCTCGGTGAGCGTCACGGAAAACTCGGTCTGCTCTTCGGGCGCCTCAGCTGCCGCACCCGGCGCCGCGGCACCGGCAACGGCGACCGGCGCCGCCGCAGACACTCCGAGCTCTTCCTCGAGCGTCTTGACCAGCTCGGACAACTGCAGCACCGAAATTCCTTTGATGTACTCGACGACTTGTTCCTGGGTCACGTCAGCCATTGGCATGTCACTCCTGCACGGTTACATACGGGTCGACGTCTGTGCGACCCGCGGTTATCATTCCGATTTTTTCTTTTCTGCTTGAACGAGCACGCTGAGCAGATCTCTCGGCACAGCGCTCAACACTCCCAAGAGCTGGACCATCGGCGCCTGCATCTGCCTGAGCAGCGTGGCCTGCAACTCTGGTTTCGTGGGCAGCGTCGCGAGACGTTCGACGTCGGCCGGCGCCAGTTCGCGCCCTGACACCATCGCTGCCTTCACCTTGAGTTCGGGCGCGTCCTTCGCGAACGTCACCAACGCCTTCGCGAGACTTGCGGGGTCGGCATCGCTGAACGCGATCGCGGTCGTGCCTCGAAACGAGTCACGCAGCGGTTCGAAGACCGTACCGGTCACGGCGATCTTCGCCAACCGGTTCTTGACCACACGGTATTGCCCGCTGGCCGCGCGAACCTGTCGGCGCAGCTCGGTGTCTTGCGGCACGTCGAGCCCGGTGAAGTCCAGCAGGACGACACTGTCGGCGTTGGCAAGCGCCGCGCCGAGCTCCTTGACCGTTTGTTCCTTGACGCTTCTTGTGACCGGCATTCGAGTGTCTATTCCTCTGATTGAGCTGCTGGGTTCGTGTCTCTGCGACGCGTATCCGCCGAGGTCCTCAGGCGGAAGCCTCGGAGATGTCGGCAGATGCCGCGTCAACCCTGATGCCCGGCCCCATGGTCGATGACAGGGTCACGCTGCGCACATACTTGCCTTTCGCGGCCGACGGCTTGGCGCGCATGATGCTGCCCATCAGCGCCTGGGCGTTCTCGACCAGCCGGTCGGCATCGAAAGATGCCTTCCCAATGGGGGCATGCACTACCCCGGCTTTGTCTACCCGATAGGTGACTTTGCCGGCCTTGATTTCAGTCACCGCCTTGGCCACGTCGAAGGTCACGGTGCCGGTCTTGGGGTTGGGCATCAAGCCACGCGGGCCGAGCACTTTCCCAAGCTTTCCGACCACACGCATCATGTCAGGGGTCGCGACGACGGCGTCGAAATCCAACCAGCCACCCTCGATGCGGGCCACCACCTCTTCTCCGCCGACCACGTCCGCGCCGGCGCCCTCGGCCTCCTTCTGCTTCTCGCCTCCAGCGACGACCAGCACCCGTTTGGAGCGACCGAGCCCATGCGGAAGAATGACGGTGCCGCGCACCATCTGGTCAGCGTGTTTTGGATTCACGCCAAGACGCAGTGCCATCTCCACAGATTCGTCAAACCCGGCGAAACGCACCTTCTGCATCAACGGGACCGCCTCGGCGATGTCATACTCGCGATCCTCGACTTGCTCGCCAGCCGCCTTAAATTTTTTGCCCTTGTTCGCCATTCATTCCTCAGTCTGGACAATGCCCAGAACTCCTCGCGGCTGCTCAGCGGCCCCCCCGCAGGGTCCCACGCTGGGGCCTCGGGGTCGCATTGTCGCGCCCCCGGCGGTCAGCCTTCGATTTCGAGACCCATGGAGCGGGCCGTTCCGGACACCACCTTCACCGCGCCGGCCAGATCGCCGCAGTTCAGGTCTGGCATCTTCGTCTTCGCGATCTCCTCGACCTGCAACAAAGTGACTTTGCCGACCTTGTTCCGGTTCGGTTCGCCGGATCCCTTCGCGATGTTCGCGGCGCGCTTCAGCAACACCGCGGCTGGCGGCGTCTTGGTGATAAAGCTCAACGTCCGATCCGCGTAGATCGTGACTACAGCCGGAATAATGAGACCTTCCTGGCTCGCAGTCTTGGCGTTGAAAGCCTTACAGAAATCCATGATGTTCACGCCGTGGGGGCCAAGCGCGGTGCCGACCGGCGGAGCCGGTGTCGCCTTGCCGGCCGCTATCTGCAGCTTGACCATTCCGATGACCTTCTTCGCCATGTCGTCCGACCTCTATAACTTTTCGACCTGCAGGAAATCGAGCTCGACCGGCGTCGCCCGACCGAAAATCGTCACCATCACCTTGACGGTGTTCTTGTCCAAATTCACGTCATCAACGACGCCGTTAAAGCTGGTAAACGGCCCCTCGTTGATTCGAACCTGGTCGCCCTTGTCGAAGGTGTATTTCGGCTTCGGCTTCTCGGCCGCCTCAGTGACCTGATTCAGAATCTGGTCGACTTCCTCCCGAGTCAGCGGCGTCGGCTTCGATCCGGCTCCCACGAACCCGGTTACCTTCGGCGTATTTCGCACGACATGCCAGGCGTGGTCCGACATCTGCATTTCGACCAGGATGTAGCCTGGAAAAAATCGCTTCGAACTGACCACGCGCTTCCCGCCGCGCATCTCCACGACGTCCTCGGTCGGAATCAAGACCTCGCCGATCTCCGCCTCGAGTCCATAGGCGTTGACCCGCTGCTGAAGCGACTCCGACACCTTGTTCTCGAATCCCGAGTAGGTATGGACGATGTACCACTGTTTGGTGATGACGTCGGTCATTGCGCTCCAAACACATTGAACAGGAATCTGGCGAATCTCACTAGCACCACATCGATAGCCGACAAGTAGAGACCAAAGAATGCGGACGTCAACATGACAACCACAGTGGTCGCGTAGACCTCTTTCCGGGTGGGCCACGTCACCCGTTCCATCTCGTTCTTGACCTGAGCGAGAAAAACACGTGACCGACTGATCCAACCTGTCACCTGGGAGGACGCGTCTCTCGTGTGTTCGAGTCGTGCTGTCTTCACTGACTGACCGACCCCTTCATTAACTTGACGGGGCTTCGCCCCGAACCACCGTCGCCCCCGGTCACCATCTCGCCGGAGGAATCTGGCAGGCCAGGAGGGAATCGAACCCCCAACCCCCGGTTTTGGAGACCGGTGCTCTGCCAATTGAGCTACTGGCCTACGTGCGTGCAGCCGCAACCACCCAAGTGACCACGGCCCCTCGCTCTTTCTCTACTTGGACTCCCGATGCACCGTGTGCGATCGACAGAACCGGCAATATTTCTTGAACTCCAGCCGGCTCGTCGTCTTTCTCTTGTTCTTGGTCGTGCTGTAGTTGCGACGCTTACAGTCGGTGCACGCCAGCGAAATGATGTCCCGCATTACTTTTTTCCCTACGGGGCTTCGCCCCGACCTCTCCCGACGCTAACCGCAAACCGCGCCTGGGCGCGGCGGGGAGCTATTCGACGATCTCTGAAATCGCGCCAGACCCGACAGTCCGTCCGCCCTCACGAATCGCGAACCGCAGTCCCTTTTCCAGCGCCACCGGCGTAATCAGCTCCACTTCCATCGCCACGTTGTCGCCCGGCATCACCATCTCGACACCGTCCGGCAACGTCGCCACCCCCGTCACGTCGGTCGTCCGCAGATAAAACTGCGGCCGATACCCATTGAAGAACGGGGTGTGTCGGCCCCCCTCGTCCTTCGTCAGCACATACACTTCGCCCTTGAACTTCGTGTGCGGGGTGATCGACTTCGGTTTCGCCAGCACCTGGCCACGCTGCACCTCGTCCTTCTCCAACCCGCGCAGCAGCACCCCGATATTGTCGCCCGCCTGCCCCTGATCCAGCAGCTTCCGGAACATCTCCACTCCGGTGACCACCTTCTTCGTCGTGTCCGAGAAACCCACCAACTCGATCTCTTCGCCCACCTTCACGATGCCACGGTCGACCCGGCCCGTCACCACCGTTCCACGCCCCGAAATCGAGAACACGTCCTCGATCGGCATCAGGAACGGCTTGTCCACATCACGCTCCGGCACCGGCACGTAGTCATCCACCGCCTGCATCAACGCGTCGATGCCCGCCGCGGCGGTCTCGTCCCCTTCCAGCGCCTTCAGCGCCGACCCGCGAATCACCGGCAGGTCGTCCCCGGGGAAGTCATACGACGACAGCAGCTCCCGCACCTCCAACTCCACCAGGTCCAGCAGCTCCTCGTCATCCACCATGTCGACTTTGTTCAGGAACACCACCAATGACGGCACACCCACCTGACGCGCCAGCAAAATGTGCTCGCGAGTCTGCGGCATCGGCCCGTCCGTCGCCGCCACCACCAGGATCGCCCCGTCCATCTGGGCCGCCCCCGTGATCATGTTCTTGATGTAGTCCGCGTGACCCGGGCAGTCCACGTGCGCGTAGTGTCGATTGCCCGTCATGTATTCCACGTGCGACGTCGCAATCGTAATGCCCCGCGCCCGCTCTTCCGGCGCGTTGTCAATCGAGTCGAATGACCGCGCCGCGTTCTTCTCATCGTGCTTCGACAACACGGTCGTGATCGCCGCCGTCAGTGTCGTCTTCCCGTGGTCGATATGTCCGATCGTCCCAATATTGACGTGCGGTTTCGACCGATCAAATTTTTCCTTCGCCATATGTCCGCTCGCTCCGACTAGATGACCCTACTTAACGACCCCTCACGCCAGCCCATCAACCCTACCGTGGGCCTGGCTCCCAAAAATGCTTGGAGCCGATGACCGGACTCGAACCGGTGACCTCGTCCTTACCAAGGACGCGCTCTACCTACTGAGCTACATCGGCCCGTCTGTCGCGGCGCACCCACGGGCGAGGTCTGGAGCGGGAGACGGGGATCGAACCCGCGACCAACAGCTTGGAAGGCTGTGACTCTACCACTGAGTTACTCCCGCCTTCGCGAACCTTGCCCCTTCAGTCGACGGGCACACCCGCCGATGCCGCTACGTCCTATCAGTTCAACCCTTTGCGAACCCGCGTCTGTCGCCGACGTGCCTTGTCGCTCCTGCCGCTCCTGCCGCTCCGGCAGGCACAGGCTGGTGGCGAGGGGAGGATTCGAACCTCCGAAGGCGCTAGGCCGACAGATTTACAGTCTGTTGCGTTTGACCGCTCCGCAACCTCGCCGAACGTGCTAGTTCGCTCGCATCTCCAGTACCGCCATCCTCCACCGGGTGCACACCGCTATGTCGCCCACTCGTCTCGCCTGCCGTCGGTTGCGACCCGTGACACCAGTGCCGACGTTGCTGCACCTGGTTTTCGGAACACTCCCTGGCGGCACCGGATGGCGCACGCGCGACCACCAACACACCGGACCTGCATGCCCCGAGAAGCGGCGGCGCGGCCTATCTCAACCCACCGCACTCGGTTACTCGTCACCCATTGGTGACCCGTCGTCGTTTCCCTTGGAGCTGGCGGAGGGATTTGAACCCCCGACCGGCTGATTACAAATCAGCTGCTCTACCGGACTGAGCTACGCCAGCCGGACCAAACGGAGATACTAGCACAACCCATGCCACTCAGGTGAAAAATGTCGCTCGTGACCTATTCGCCACGACGGGCACGTTGACGTTGACGAACCGCCTCGAACAGTGCGACGCCGGCCGCCACCCCGACATTCAGGCTGTTGACACGCCCGCACATCGGGATCGACGCGACGCGGTCGCAGCGCTCGCGCACGAGACGTCGTAACCCCTGTCCCTCACTGCCCAGTACGAGGGCGGTTGGCAGGGTCAGGTCGAAATCGCCGTAGATGTCGTCACCATCCGCGGCAAGTCCCACCGTCCATATCCCGGCCGCTTGCAGCTGGGTCAGTGCCCGCGCGATGTTCACCACCGATGCGAGTTTCACGTGGGCCACCGCCCCCGCCGATGTTTTCGCGACTGTGGCAAGCGCCGCGGCCCGGCGCGTCTGACGGACGACACCGTCGACACCAGCCGCATCACCGGCACGAAGGATGGCACCCACATTCTGTGGATCTTCGATCCCGTCCAACACGAGCAGCAGCGCGGGATCTGCCACCTGGCCGATCAAGTCCTCGAGACCGAGCGGCTCAGACGCTGCCACATCGGCCGCCACGCCCTGGTGCACCGCCCCACCGGCGACCCGGTCCAGCGCCTCCACGGCCACCCGTGCCACGGGGACCCCCTGCATCGTCGCCAGCCGCCGCACCTCCGCCAGCCGGCCCCCGTCGGTGGCAACGCGTACGGCGCGTACCTGGCCAGAGCGCAGGGCTTCGATCACCGCGTTCACACCGAACACGATCATGTTGCGTTCCATGGCTTTACTGCGGCCCCGTTTCTGGGGACGAGCACAGCATCGCCACGGCATGCGCGGCAATCGCCTCACCGCGACCGGTCGCGTCCACCCCTTCGTTCGTCTTGCCCTTGACGCTGACCTGCGTTGCGTCGACGCCGACCGCCGCCGCCAGTACGTCACGCATGCGCCCCACGAAGGGAGCGATCTTCGGGCGCTCCGCCACAATCACGACATCAACGTTCACCACATCGAAACCGCGAGCTCGTACCAGGTTGACCACAGCCTTGAGGAGATCGAGGCTCGCCGCGCCCTGCCAGCGTGGGTCGGTGTCCGGAAAGTGCTGGCCGATGTCTCCGGCCGCCGCCGCACCCAATATGGCGTCGGTCAGCGCGTGGCACACCGCGTCAGCGTCTGAGTGTCCCAGTAGACCCCGATCATGCGGAATCGGCACTCCTCCAAGAATGAGCGGTCGACCTTCAACCAGCCGATGCAAGTCGTATCCAAACCCCACGCGCGCGGATGTCATGTCGTCCGTTCCTCTCACGATCTGTTTCGCCGTGGTCAGGTCGTCGGGGGTCGTGATCTTGATGTTGCGGGGATCTCCGTCAACCAGCGCTACGCGATGGCCCGCGCGCTCAGCCAGAGAGGCCTCGTCTGTCGCGTCGACACCGCCGCGACCCAAGCGAATCGCATCGGCCAGCACGTCACGACGGAATGCTTGCGGCGTCTGAGCCAATACGATGGCCTCTCGGGCCAGCGTTCGACCGACAAACCGACCGTCGCCTGTGTCCGGGGCAAGCTGCTTCACGGTGTCATACGTTTCGACCGCGGCGATCGCCGCGCCGTGGCGCTCCGCCGCATCGATGGCCCGGGCGATCACCTCGGAGGCGCAGAATGGCCGGGCTACGTCGTGAATGACGACCACGGAGCAGTCGGCCGACACCGCGGCGAACCCTAGGGCCACGGAATCCTGGCGCCGGGCCCCACCGACCACGATGCGGAGCGGCGTGCCATGTGCCATGGTCACCTCCGGAGCCCCGGTCGATGGTCCGCGCGGCACCACGAGCACAATCTCATCGATCCGTTCCGAGCGGTCGAAGGCTGCGACCGTGCGCTGCAGGATCGTCAGGCCGCCCAACAGTAGAGACTGCTTTGGACGCTCACCGCCCATGCGCGTGCCGCGCCCGCCGGCCGCGATGATGGCCGCCACCTTCGTCACGTGAACAACGCCCCCAGCGCATCGTCCACCGTGTCCACGCCGTGCACTTCGCAGCCGGTGCCGGAAACATCAGCTCCGACGTTTCCCGACGGCATGATGCACCGCGTGAAACCGAGCTGTGCCGCTTCTCGGACGCGCAGTCCGGCGTGGTTACTGCCCCTGACCTCACCCGCCAACCCGATCTCGCCGAACAGCGCAACCTGTGGCGGCACCGGCTGGTTGCGCATACTCGACGCCACGGCGGCGGCGATGGCGAGGTCGGCGGCGGGCTCGTTCACGAGGAGACCGCCCGGTATGTTGACGAAGACGTCTTCGCCGCTCAGGTGCAGCCCCGCGCGCTTCTCGAGCACGGTCAACAACAACGACAGGCGCTGTCGGTCAACGCCGCTCGTCACTCGCTGCGCGTTTCCGTAGGCGCCGGTACCGACCAGCGCCTGCACCTCTAGGAGAATCGGGCGCGTGCCCTCGATGGCGCAGAGCACAACCGAGCCGGGAACATCGGCCTTGCGTTCCGACAAGAAGAGTTTCGACGGATTCTCGACGGTCTCGAGGCCCCCGGCGGTCATCCGGAACACCCCGAGTTCACTCACAGCACCGAAGCGATTCTTGACCGCCCGCACCACGCGATGCGCGTGGTGACGGTCTCCTTCGAAGTAGAGCACCGTATCGACCACGTGCTCGAGGACCTTTGGTCCGGCCAACCCGCCGTCCTTGGTGACGTGACCCACAATAAGAACAGGGACGTTGCGCCCCTTCGCCATGAACAATAGCTGCGTCGCCGCTTCGCGCACCTGTCCGATCGTGCCCGGTGCAGACTCAAGTTTCGAAGAAAACATGGTTTGAATCGAGTCGACGACCACCATGCCTGGCGATACACGTTCCCATTCCTCAAGCACCCGCTCAAGACAGGTCTCCGCAAGCAGAAAGAGCGGTGCCTCCGTCACACCGAGGCGGTCGCCACGCGCGCGCACCTGGTGGGGAGACTCCTCACCAGAGCAATACAGGACTGGCCGTCCTTGCGCGGCGACGCGTCCCGCCGCTTGGAGCAGCAACGTCGACTTCCCGATTCCCGGCTCTCCTCCCAGAAGCACCATCGAGCCCGGCACCAGCCCGCCACCGAGCACCCGATCGAGTTCGCTCACGCCGCTCGACAGGCGCGCCGAATCACGCGTGTCAATCTCAGCAAAAAGGGTGGCCCGTTCACCCGTGAGCGCCGGCCTCCTCGTCTTGCCGGCCGCGGCCGGCGTGACCCGTTCCTCGACAAGGGAGTTCCACTCCGAGCAATCGGCGCAGCGCCCCAACCACTTCCGCGATTGCGCTCCACAGCTCTGGCAGACGAAGACGGTGTTGGGTCCTTTCATGATGTCTCTGCATCGCTCTCGGGGAATCCGGCTGCGTCGTAGCTACGGACGATGCGGCTACCCGTGCGACAAAGAATCTCGTGTGGCACGGTGCCTATCGTCGCCGCCACGTCGTCGGCACCGATCACCCCGCCAGACTGAGACCCGAGTAAGACCACTTCATCACCTGGCGACACATCAAGACCGGTGACGTCGACCGTGATCGAGTCCATACAGACCGAACCGACGATGGGTACTCGACGTCCCCGCACGAGCACCGAGCCACGTCCGGCGAGACGCACATCAAGCCCGTCGGCGTACCCGGCGGGAACAACGGCGATGGTCGTTGGCCGGGTCACAGCATGGTGTGCCCCGTACCCCGCCGTCTCTCCGACGCGCATGCCCTTCACCGCGACGACACGGCTATGCAATGTCATGGCTGGCTTCAACGACAGCCGCCCGGACCACGCGGGTGGCGCCACACCATAGAGCAGTAACCCCGGCCGCACCGCATCGAACCAGGTAGCGTGATCGCGCAGCAGTGCGGCACTGTTGCCGGCATGCCGTCTACGCGGACGGATCCCCAACTCCGACAACGTGCGCAGCGCGGCGTCGAACCGCTCACGCTGCGTCTCGAACAGCGGGTGCGCCAGGTCCTCGGCCGTCGCGAAATGGGTATACACGGCGTCGATGTCCAGACCGGCCCCCGCCAACGCCATCGGCACGGTGTCAGCCAGGTTGTCGTACCGGAATCCCAGCCGATTCATCCCGGTGTCGATCTTCAGATGACATCGAATACGCGTCCCGCGGCGCGACGCTTCAGCGCGTAACGCCCGTGCCGCGAACGGAGACGAAATCGTGGGCGTCAACTCGTGGCTGAATACGCCATCGAGATCGCTGACGCTGAGCGCGCCAAACACGAGGATCGGGATGTGGACGCCACCCTGCCGCAACTCCACCCCTTCTTCGATGTCCGCGCACGCGAGCATCGTGGCCCCCGCCGCTTCCAGCGCTCGGGCCACCGGCACCGCGCCGTGGCCGTAGCCATTCGCTTTGACGACTGCAATAACTTCGACGCCGCCAGACGGTCCTCCGACATGCGACAGAACAGACCGGAAATTGGCGCGGATAGCGTCGAGGTCGATCTGGGCGTAGGTGGGTCTGACCACGACGTTGGCGATCTCCGGGGCGGGACACGGCCCGTCCTCATTCGTAGGATGTGGTCAGATTGGCGAACCGGGTCTGTTGCTTGAGAAAAGCGAGCTTCACGATGCCGGTCGGTCCGTTGCGCTGCTTGCCGATGATGATCTCGGCCATGTTCTCGTTCTCAGGCTTCTTTTCCTCCGGAGTACGCTCATACATCTCTTCGCGATAGATGAACATCACCAGGTCGGCGTCCTGCTCGAGCGCACCCGACTCTCGCAGGTCAGACAGTTGAGGCCGCCGGTCTGACCGGGATTCCGTCGCCCGACTCAGCTGCGAGAGGACGATCACCGGCACGCTGAGCTCTTTGGCCAGCCCTTTGAGAGACCGTGAAATCGCCGCCAATTCCAGGGTTCTGTTTTCGAACCGCCCTCGCCCCTGCATGAGCTGAATGTAGTCGACGATGATCAAGTCCAGACCGTGCTCAGACTTGAGCCGTCGTGATTTCGCGCGCATTTCGAGCACGCTGATGGACGCGCTGTCGTCGATAAACACTTTCGCGTCGCCAAGCCGACCCAGGGCCGCCGACAACTCGCCGTACTCGCGCTCGCTCAAAAAGGAGCCGCGGAATTTCTGCGAATCGATCTGCGCTTCGGTGGTGAGCATCCGCATGAACAGCTGCTCTTTCGACATCTCCAGGCTGAAGACCCCGATCGACCTGTCGCTCTGAACACCGAGATATTGCGCGATGTTCAACACGAACGCGGTCTTTCCCATCGAGGGCCGGGCCGCGATGATCACGAGGTCCGACGCTTGGAAGCCCGAGGTCAATTTATCGAGGTCGTCGAACCCGCTCGGCACCCCAGTAACGACGCCCTTGTGTTGCTGCAGTTTCTCGATGGTCTCGAAACTGTCTTGCACCAGAGCCCGTAGCGGCACAAATCCGGCATGCATGTTCTCATCGGCGATGGAGAAGATTTCCTGCTCGGCGCTATCAAGCAGCGTATCGGCGTCCTCCTGCGCGTTGTAGGCCGTATCGAGAATGCGGTTGGCCGAGAAAATGAGATTACGGAGAGTCGCTTTTTCCTTGACGATCTGTGCGTAGTATTCGACGTTCGTAGACCGTGGCACACCGTCGACGAGGCTCGCGATGTAGGCCGGCCCGCCGACCGCGTCCAGGTCACCAGACCGCCCGAGTTCGTCCTTCAACGTCACGAGGTCGATGGCATCGCCGCGTTCGTTGAGATTGACCATCTTGTCGAAGACGCGCCGATGCGCGTCTCGAAAGAAGTCCTCGGAGTCGAGATGCTCCGCCGCCTGATTGAAGGCGTCGTTGTGGATGAGGATCGCCCCAAGGACGCTGCGCTCCGCCTCAAGATTGTGCGGGAGCGAGCGCTCGGCGGGGGCAGAGGAATCAGGCTCGGACATGGCGCTCGTCCGGGGCGGTACGACGATCGGGCCGCACCGCGCCCCGCGCGCTACCCGTCGGTCGTTTCAGACTCGGTGATTTCGACAGGCTCCGCGGCCTCGACAGGCTCGGCGCTCGGAGCGGCAACGGGGTCCACGATGGGATCGTTCTCCTTGCCCTCTTCGACGACGTGCACGGTGACCTCGGTGGTCACCTGACGATGCACCCTGATTCGAACCGTATGGGCGCCAAGCTGCTTGATCGGGTCAACGAGCAGGATCTTGCGGCGGTCCACCTCAAACGATTGCGCCGCCAGGCTGGCCGCGACATCGCCATTGGTCACCGAGCCGTACATCGTGTTCGTCTGCCCGACCCGTCGACCAATGATACAGATCGCCTGGCTCAGGCGGCTGGCGAATGCCTCCGCCGCCTCTTTCTCCGCAGCGTCCCGGGCGTCAGCGACCACCCGCTCGCGCGACACGCGGCGTTGATTGGACTCGGTTACGGGCAACGCTAGCTTGCGGGGAAGCAAGTAGTTGCGTGCGTACCCGTTGGCGACCTTGACGATGTCACCACGACTCCCGAGGTTGTCGATGGGTTCCCTGAGAATCACCTGCACAGACATCTGTCTTGCTCCGTTCGCGGCTCACGAGTCCACCGACCCAAGTCCCGTGGGAGGGGCCCGCCGTGGTCGCGTATGAATTAGCCCGCCCCGCGCAATCGCGATGCGAGATCAAAAAGTGCGTCAATCGTCAATCGGTCACATACGGAATCAGTGCCAGCTGCCGAGCCCGCTTGATAGCCGTCTGCAACTTGCGCTGGTGCTTCGCGCAGGTGCCTGACAACCGACGTGGCTGAATTTTCCCACGCTCGGGAATGCTCGCAATCAGCACGCGGACTTCCTTGTAGTCGATAAAGTCGACCTTGTCGACGCAGAAACGACAGACCCGCTTGCGGCGAAACATGCCCCGCCGTGGCCGGTCGGTCTTCGGTTTACCTCTACCTGCTCCAGCGCCCCTCATTCCTTCACCTCCGGTGTCTGCGCGGGAGCGTCAGTTGACGCCGCATCCGCAGTCGGTGTGGCCGCCTCGGCTGCGGCAGGCGGCGCGGTCTCGGTCGCGTCGTCTGCAGGCTCCAATGTCGCTTCCGACGGTTCGGGCGCGGTGGCCGGTGGCGCGTCTGCCGCCGTCTCGGGTGCCGCGTCCGCCGCTTCCGGGGTGGCGGGTGCCGCGACCGCTGGCGCCGGCGTCTCAACCGTCGCTGGCGTCTCGATCACCGCTGAAGGCGCCGTCAACGGAGGAAGACCTCGGGCCGCGCGACGCCGATCGACGGTGGCCTTTTTCTTGTCCTTCAGCCTTCGTGCCTTGCGCAAGTCCTCGTCGACCCGCACGATGAGATGACGCAACACCTGGTCGCGAACCCTCAGCCGGCGCTCCAACTCAGCGACCATCTCACCCGGACCGGTGACTAGCTGGCAGATGTAAATGCCCTCTCCGTAGTCGCCGATTTGGTAGGCGAGCTTTCGCCGACCCCATACCTCCGTCTTGTCAACGGTGCCGCCAAGAGCCACCACGTGGCCGTCGATTTCCGCCTGAAGTGTCTCCACCTCGGGATCCGTGGCAACCGGTGCCACGATATATATAAGTTCGTACTGCCGTTCTGTTGACATGCTGCTCCTTCTGGACTGACGGCCGCCCAATGGCGGCAAGGAGGTGAATGGTCGGCGAGTAACCCGACTCACCGTGTTTGAGCCGCTGAGCGTACCCGAGAAGTGGCACGATGGTCAAGAGTCGCCCTGGTCGCCCTCTGTCGCATCCATTTCGATCCGGTTAAATCGATTCATGACGGGCTCGACCCCGAGCTCAGTGAACACCTCCACGGCGTCGGCCGCGCGCTCTACCGCCTCGTTCATCGCCGGACGCTCCTCAGCGTCAAACCGAGACAACACCCGACCCGCCAGGCCACGACGAGGGTCACCGCGGCCAACCCCGATCCGGAGACGAGAAAACGTGTGGGTGCCCAGGCACTCGATAACGGACCGGAGGCCATTGTGGCCACCCGCTGAGCCCTGGCGTCGCGCGCGGAGCCGACCGAGCGGCAGGTTGACATCCTCGGTGACGACCAACAGGTCTGACAACTCGACGCGGTAGTAGCGCTGCGTGCCCCCCACAGCCTGCCCGCTGCGATTCATGAAGGTGAGCGGTTTCAGCAGAATTGCGCCCGGAGGCCCGCCCGGCAACCCGTGCGACCTGGCGAGGACCCCGTCAGTCGGCGCGGACTGAAACGTCACGCCCCAACGGCGTGCCACCTCGTCCACCACCTCAAATCCGATATTGTGGCGTGTGCCGCTGTATTCGGCACCCGGGTTTCCGAGCCCGACAATAAGTTTCACCCCAGGTGACCTGTCCGCACGTGTCGCGCAGTCGTTCCCGACCCTGGCGTCCGAAGGCCCGCTCAGTCGCCTGACTTCCCACCCTTGTCGGCCGCCGGCTCGGCATCGCCGTCCGGAGCAGCTGCGGCGTCGCCCTCTTCTGCCTCGGTCTCGGCGGCCTCTTCCTCGAGCTTCGACGCAATGACGTGCACCAACAGCGTGTCGGTGTCGCTCGCCGCCGTCCAGGACACGCCCTCCATGAGGTCGCCAAGGCGCACCCCCTGGCCAATGGTCAACGGCGACACGTCGATAGTGAGGTGCTCAGGAATCTCTGATGGCAGACACGAGATGGCCACCTCGCGCTGGACGAAGTCAATGAGCCCGCCCTGCACCTTGACCCCCTCGGCTTCGCCGGTCAGCACGACCGGCACCGTCACCGTCAGTACCTCGTCCATGGCCACCCGGTAAAAGTCCACATGCAGGAGCGCGCGGCTCAGCGGACCCACCTGATAGTCCTTTATCAGGACCTGATTCGCGTCGCCGCCGTCAACGCTCAACCCGATGATCGTGTTGACGCCACTATCGGATCGCAGAATCTTGGTGACCTCGGCCGGGTCGACGCTAATCGCGATCGCCTTGGCGTCCGAATCGGCACCGTGACTTCCGTAGACCACCGCCGGAAGCCGCCCGCTGCGGCGAAGCGCGCGGGCGCTGTTCTTTCCACGGCCCGGTCGGGCCTCGGTATTCAAATTGGTGTTCATGGCAAAACCTGCGGGATCACCGAACCGAGTCGTCGTCACACAAACAACGACGACACGGAGGTCTCCTGATGAATGCTCTGGATCGCTTTTCCCAGGAGCGGGGCAACGGACAAGATTTCAATCCTGTCCGACGCGGCGAACTCGGGCTTGGGAGGAATGGTATTCGTAACGACGAGTTTCTCGAGCTCCGATTCGTGAATACGCTCGTACGCGGGGCCGGAAAGCACGCCGTGCACCGCGCAGGCCATGACTCGCGCCGCCCCATTCGCGCGCAGCGCCGAGGCAGCCTGTGTCATCGTGCCGGCGGTGTCGACAATGTCATCCTGGATGATGCACACACGGCCTTCGACCTCTCCCACGACGTGCATCACCTCGGCGGTTCCGTCCGCAGAGCGCCGTTTGTCAATGATGGCAAGGTCTGCACCGAGTCGCTTCGCGTAGGCACGCGCTCGTTCCACACCTCCGGCGTCTGGCGACACGATGGTAACCTCAGGCTCTTTCCGACCCGCGAGGTAATCAATGAAGACCGGCGCGGCAAAGAGATGATCCACGGGAATATCGAAAAACGCCTGAATCTGCGCCTTGTGCAGGTCCATGGTAAGGATGCGATTGGCGCCGGCGGCGCTCACCAGATTGGCGACAAGCTTGGCCGAGATTGGCACTCGCGGCTTGTCTTTCCGATCCTGGCGGGCATAGCCGTAGTAGGGCATGACCGCCGTGATCCGGGCCGCCGACGAGCGACGGAACGCGTCGATCATCACGCACAACTCGACGAGGTTCGCATCAACAGGTGTGCACGTTGGTTGCAAGATAAAAACGTCGGTGCCACGAATGTTTTCATCGATTTGAAACGACACCTCTGTATCGGAGAATCGTCGAAGACTTGCCCGCCCCATTGGCACACCAAGGTAGGTGGCAATCTCCTGCGCCAATGCAGGGTGCGCGGAACCGGAAAACAGCTTCAGTTGCCCGTTTTGCATGACCGTGTATCGCCGCTCTGTGACCGGCACCCGTCCTCTCTGCTAGGACGATGCTGGCATCCGTGTTGTGGCTGGGGCGGAAGGATTCGAACCTTCGATTACGGGATTCAAAGTCCCGCGCCTTACCGCTTGGCCACGCCCCAACAATCCCGTGCCCCGTGCGCGGTTCCGCGTATGTCCCGTCCGGTCGCTTCAGTCGCACCCAGTCGTGCGCACGCCCCGGCACGCACGCGTAAAGACGACCGTTGGCCCTGGCGAGTCTCCTGGACACCCGCGCAATCCCATATTTTATCCTGGTGAGGCTGGGCGAGCAAGCCCACAGTGCCTCGTCACACTCACGAGTTCCGAGCGATCGTCCCTCGGTCGATGGTGCGCGTCACGATCACCTGCCAATCTGGTCGCGCAATCGCGCCAGCGGCGCGACTGGCACGGGCCCGACTCGTGAACAGACCGAACACGGCCGACCCGCTTCCGGTCATCGCGGCCACGACGGCGCCGTGGCCGCGTAGTGCCCGCGTGGCCTCACCGATTTCAGGGCGCCGTCTCTTGACCGGCCGCTCGAGGTCGTTCGTCACCGCGGTCCAGTCCACCGTTGGACCGACAAACGGGGGCGCCGGCCGCGCGCCCGCAGCGGCTGATGCGTCGATGTCGCGGTCCAGCCACCCGTATGCGTGGGCCGTCGGCACCCCCCGAGCGGGCGTGACAATCAGCGCCCATTGCGGTGCGATCTCAACCAGCGGATAGACGGTATCTCCCCGTCCCACCCCAAGCGCGGTACCACCAACCAGGAAGAACGGTCCGTCTGCGCCCACTTCGACCGCTATCTCTCGAAGACACTGCGGAGACGGCGACACATCCCAGATGCGTGACAGTGCTGCCAGCGCGGCCACCGCATCCGACGTACCGCCACCCAGGCCGGCCTCCGACGGGATGCGCTTGGCAATCGTGACCTCGGCCCCCTGAGGCTCACCGCGTCGTCCGATGGCACTCCACAACGCCGCTGCGGCGACCCAGACCAGGTTGGCCCGGTCGAGAGGGACGCCGACTGTGGAGCAACGGACTCGACAGGGACCATCAACAGCCCGGAGGGTCAAGGTGTCATGAAGCACGACGGATTGCAGGACGGTCGTCAGCTGGTGGTAGCCATCGTCACCGCGCGGGCCGACCCGCAGATCAAGGTTGATCTTGGCATACGCCCGGACGCGAAGCGGTCCGACGGTCATCGTGGATCCGACGACATAGGTGGGTCGACTGGCGCGTCCAGTGGCCCGGCCCCGCGCAGTTCCCGTAGCGTCATGGGTATGACGTCTGGCGGGATGTCGCTGTCGATGTCGAACGCAGACGCCGGCAGCGCGACGTTCGTATTGACCTGCGAAAGCGATGCGATGAGATCGGTCTGGAGCTCGGAATCAGCGTCCCCTCCCGTCTGGGAGATCACGCGCACCTCCCGAGGAAGCCCACCCAGAAACTGGTCGTAGTAAATCGCCAAGCCGTCGCGACTCCCAGCCGTCAGGCGGTACGCGCCGTCAATGCGCTCCAGATATGCGACCGCTCCGCCGGCAAGGTCCACGGCGACCCAGTCGCCAATGGCGCGCGCCGTCATCGGCCGCCGATCGGCGACCAGACACCCTGTCAACACCGACCGCAACGCGGCAGGACTCAACGACACGCCGACGAGACTCTCCAACAGCTCACCGGCCGGCACGTCTCGCACCACCCGTTTGTCTCGAGTCAGCCACAGTGTCGCCTCACCAGGCTGGGCCACTAACACAAACACCGGCCCGCCAAATGGTGCCATCCCTTCGAGCCGCACCGACCCCGGCGCCGACAGCCCGGCCCGCACGCGGACACGGGTATTCAGGCCAACACCGCCGCCCCGCCCGCGAAGCCGGATCAGCGCATCGACATGCTGTATCTGGTCACATTGGGCGACCGCGGCATCGAACAGCGGCATGAAGTCGAGGACTGGCATACCCGGCCCGTCCGGAAGCCGGAGTCGGCTAGTTGCACAGCCGGCAAAAAGGGCTGGCAGGAGGACAACAAGGGAGAGAACACGCAGACAGGCCATCGGTCGCCACGACTCGAGGCCGTGGGCGCGGCGCCGAAGGTCAGCGACGCAGACGCGCACGCGCGTCGCCCAGCTTTCGCTCGATCCCGGACACATCAACCCCGTCACGGTCACCGGCGAGCGCACGCTCCCAGGCCGTGACGGCTTCGGCATATCGTTCGATTTTGAAGAGGAGGTCCGCCAGGTGATCCTGCACGACCGAGTTACGCAATAGCTGGTCTCCGGCTCGCCGCAGCGCGGTTTCGGCCAGGTCCAGTTCATCTTTCTTGAAATACGCCCACCCGAGACTGTCCAAGTAGGACCCGTTGTCTGGATCGAGCTCAAGCGCGCGCTGGATCAGCTCAACCGACTCGTCCAGACGCTCGTTTCGCTCTGCCAGCATGTAGCCCAGATAGTTCAGGGTCTGCGCGTCGTCCGGCTCACGCTCCAGGACCCGCCGAAATGCGGCCTCAGCCTCCGGGTACCGCTGCCCGCGCTCGAAGACGGCACCCAACTGGAACAACACCTGCGTATTGTTCGGAAACTGCGTCTCCGCGTCCCGCAATACCTGCACCGCATCGTCGACTTGGTCGTGTTCGCTATAGAGGTTTGCGAGGGCCACATGCGCCGCCGGCTGCTCTTGATGCTGTTCGAGCGCGCCCTTCAGCACCTCCACCGCGTCACCAACTTCACCTTGTGCCGACAAGGTCATCGCTTCCAGTCGCGACAACATCAGATTGTCCGGGCGCTGGAGTTTCGCCTGGTCGACAACCTCTTCCGCCTCGTCGAAACGCTGGGCTTCGATGTAGGTCTGGGCCAATTGAGCCTGGACTCCGAGATCCGAGGGGCTGAGATCACGGGCTGAACTCAACGCCCGAATCGCAGCGTCATGGTCGCCAAGTTGCTCATGGGCCGCGCCCAGCCGCTGCAACAGGCTCGCTACCTGATTGGGGTCGACATTGGACAGAGCGGCCCGCTCGATGATCGGACCGAGCACCTCGGTCAATTCCTGATATCGACTCTGGGCGGCAAGAATCTGGGTCAGCAAGTACGGCCCGCGTAGCCCCTCGGGCTCGAGCTCGATCACTCGTCGAACGGCCCGCTCCGCCTCCCCGGGATTCCGCTGTTGGAATTCCAGTCCAGACAGGGTGTACCAGGCGGCGGCATCGTCAGGCCGGAACCCGACCAGGTCCCGCAACACCTCAAGCGCACGCTGCGGCTGGTCCGCGTTGATCAGCGCGTTCGCGAGTTGCCGCCGATATCGCGCCCGCTGGGGTCCGACAAGGACCGCGCGCTCGTAGACCGCGGACGCCTCGTCCCAATCGCCCTTGCTCTCGTGGGCCTGAGCCAACAACGCGAGGGCATCAGCGAACTGTGGCTCGGCGTCGATGACCTCGGTCAGGATCGCAATCGCCTGGTCCGGGTTCTCTGTCGTGAGATACAGACGGCCCAGCGTGAGGTACAGGGCCGGGTCCGGCGAGAGAGGTTTCCGAGCGCGTTCGAGATGTTCGATGGCGCGGTCGAGGTCCGCTTCATCGCCGCCAGTGCGGGCTCCCACTCTCGCGGCGTACACGAGTCCGAGAATCCGATGTGCTTCAAGGTTGTCCGGTTCACGCTCAAGGGCCGCAGTGGCGGCCTCGATGGCCGGCTCCGCCTCGCTCCGCCGCGCGTAGAGGCCGGCCAGTTCCGCCCAGATATCTGACGCCGTCGGGTCGAGTTGGGCCGCCCGTGTGTAGGAGGCCGCCGCGGCATCGGTATCACCCGCGCTCTCGTGCGAGCGTCCCTCGATAAACGCGTGATAAGCCTCGGCCCGCTCGTCGGTGGAGGGCTGACCAGACTCGACCGCCTGCGCGTGTGCCGACGCTCCCAGGGCGAGGACGCCGACCACAGAGAGGCAACAGACCATAACCCGCATAGATCCAGATTGTTCCACAGGAGACGACACGGGACAACCCGGAGCAGTCTGGTATAGTTTTGCCCTGTCTAAGCTGGAGGAGAACCCCATGGGCGTTGACGCCGAGCTGCTAAGCATCCTTGCTTGCCCCGAGTGCAAGACCCCGGTCGTCCTGGTGCATGACGATACGGCGCTCAAGTGCGGCACCTGCCACCGGGTGTATCCGATCAAGGACGACATCCCGGTCATGCTCATCGATGAGGCGACGATCGAACCGTGACGCAGGCCGGCCCGGACGCCGCGCGGCGTAGCCCTACAGACGGCCCGAGATACCAGCATTCGCGCGACTCGCGCGCCCCACACTTCGACTAGCGACAACACACTGCGGCTATGAGTCTCCTGCCGGACGCCGATGACGGCAGCTCCACGTTGGAGACCGCTGGCCTGTATGCGCTTCTGGCCTTCGTCGCCGCGTTACCGGTGTCGATCGCCGCCTCCCAGATACTACTGACCATCACGCTTGGCTGTTGGGTCGCCGTGCTCGTCACGCAACGAGAGCGACCGCATGCCCCTCCTTTTGTCGCCGCGCTCATCCTCTACGCCGCGCTCACCTTTGTGTCGGTCGCGTTCTCACTCGACCCCGCCGCCAGCCTCATTGATGCCAAGGAGGTCCTTCTGTTCCTTGTCGTCCCGGTGGTCTTTCGGTTCGCACGGGGCCAACGGGCCCAAACAGTCGCCACGGTGATTGTGACGGTCGGCGCTGCGACCGCGGTTCTTGGTGTCGTGCAATACGGCATCCTGGAGTACGACAACCTCGGTCAACGCCCTACCGGCTCCATGGGGCACTACATGACCTACTCCGGGTTGCTCACGTTGGTGATTGCCCTCGCCGGAGGACGGGCCCTTTTTGACCGCCGCGAGCGCGTATGGTCGCTGCTGGTCTTGCCAGCCCTCCTGGCGGCGCTGGCGGTCACCCTAACCCGGAGCTACATGATCGGCGCGGCGGCGGCAATCGGCGTCCTGTGCGTGCTAAGGGACTTTCGCCTGGTGGTGGTGGCGCCGATGGCCGCGGCACTCTTCGTGGTCGTCGCTCCCCCACAGATCACCGCTCGCCTCTATTCGAGCTTCGACATGGAGGACCCGACCGTGCGTGACCGCTTCGCGATGAGTCGGTCTGGGCTCCGGATCATCGGCGACCACCCATTCACTGGTGTCGGCCCGGACATGGTCAAAGAGGTGTACGCGGAGTATAGAGACCCCGGCGCCGTGCAGGACGAGAACCCGCATCTACACAACGTCCCGCTGCAGATCGCGGCCGAGCGTGGGCTGCCCGCCCTTGGGGCCTGGCTGCTGTTCTTGGGGATGGCGATACTCGACCTGTTTCGGCGGATGCGCACCCCAGCCAGCCGCGCATTGGCAGCCGCAGGGCTGGCGGGTGTG
>CAWWAF010000010.1:0-57545 GCA_963934795.1 uncultured bacterium | reverse complement strand
AGCGCTATGACCTGGACGCTCGCATAGCTCTGGCGGAAGCCAAAGCGCAGTCCGACGTCGTCGATGGTCTCAGGCGGTGTCAGCGAAAGGCCGGCATCGCCGTCTTGGACGTGTCGGGGCATCAGATGACCGATGCCCTGTTGGCGGCCATGATGCACCAGGCATTCCTACTCGGGGCGCTGTATGAGTTGGACCGCTATGGGCAGATCACCACCCGGCTGTTCGAGAACCTGAACACCAGGTTGTATCGCTCGTCGGGGGCTCATAAATTTGTGGCGTTGCTCTACGGCGAAGTATCGGAGGACGGCACTTTCAGATTCCTGGCCGCCGGTCAACCGTTCCCCTTGGTGTTTTCGTATCGCGAGAACCGGTTTGTGACCGTCGAGTCGGACCGCCGCATGTCGGCGCCACCGATCGGGATCCAACCCTCGCTGCACGTGATCGACCACAGTACCAATGAAAGCCCATTCGGCTTCAAGGAACAGTATCGGGTGAACGAGTGGTCTGCGCTCGGGGCTGGCGACATCTTGTTGCTGTATACAGACGGGCTGTCTGAGCATGCCGATGACCGCTATTTTCCTGATGGCGTCGAAAGAGTCGTTCGAGAACACAAAGACCAGTCAGCTCGCGAAATCTATGAGGCCATCATGGCCGATGCTCTTGGATTTGACGCGCCAAGCGATGACATGACCCTCGTCGTCGTGAAGCGCGAATGAGTCTCCCTACTCCAGTTTTGACGTGTTGATGAGTATGCCGATGAAAGCCGTTCGTTGTCACCGCTATGCTGGCCTCGACGCAGATGGAAGACCGGTTCCGACGTCTGGGCCGCTTCGAGATGTGCTCTCACTGGACGAGATTCCGCAACCCGAGTGCTCGGACGGGCAGGTCCTGATCCGGACGCACTATGCCGGGGTGCAATACCCGGACGCGCTGCAAGCGCAGGGGCTGTATCAACATAAGCCGAGCCTGCCCTACGTGCCAGGCATGGACGTCGCGGGGATCGTGATGCAGGCGGGCGCTGGCGCCGATCACGTGGCGGTGGGCGACCGTGTCATCGCGCAGATGAGCATCGGTGGGCTGGCCGAGGCGGTTCTAGTCCCCGCGTCGTCGGTCTGGAAGACGCCGGGCGACATCGACCTCGCGAAGTGCGCCAACCTCGGGCGAAATTTCTTCCCTGCGTATCACTCGTTGAAGGTGCTCGGCGACGTGAAGGCGGGCGACTTGGTGCTCGTTGACGGCGCGTCGGGAGGCGTCGGCATGGCCGCGATCGAGCTCGCCAAGGCGATGGGAGCCCAGGTCATCGCCGGTGTCAGCATCCCCGAGAAGCAGGAGTATCCGCTGGCGGCCGGCGCCGATCGCGTGCTCTGCTACGGGCGCGAGAAGGAGAGCTATCGGAGGTTCAAGAAAGAGGTCAAGGCCGCGGCCGGTGAACTCGGTCACCCGCAGGGGGTCGATGTCGCCATTGACATGGTCCAGGGGGATCTGTTCGAGGCGCTCGTCTCGTCGATCCGACCACTCGGCAAGATCTGCCTTGTAGGCTTCACGGCGGGGCAGAAACCGATACGTCCCGGGCTCCTGCTCATCAAGCAGGCGGTGGTCATGGGAAGTATCTGGGCCGGTTGGGCCGATGCCAATCCCGAGGGCCATCAACAGCATGTCGCGCAGATTCTCGAGTACCTGGCCAACGGCGCGATTCAGCCACGAGCCGATCGCATCTTTCCCATCGACCGATTCATCGAGGCCTTCGAGCTGTTCGAGCACAACCAGGGCCGCGGCAACACGGTGGTACATTTTCCGGATGCCTAGCCGCCCGGGGCCAGAGTTGCGAGGGGCTTGTCAACTTACCGACCACGGCCTGTGCCTCCGGCAGCGCGCGGAGTACCGCCTGCGGGTCAGACGAGCTGCGCCGCCAGATTCGTTCTTCTCATTTCTCTGCTGTCGATCGGTGCGGAGGCTCAAAATCGGATGCCGCCTATTCCAGACGAGGAGTTGACGGCGGCGCAGAGGGAAGCCGTGGAGGAGTTCAGAGCCACGCGTGGTGAACCTGGAGGTCCGTGGGCCGTGATCCTGCGGAGTCCGGAGCTCAAGGGTGGCCTGGCGGGCCAGGGCCTGCCGGTCGTCCGGTGGATAGTGTCGCAAGGAGGTTCTCGTGACGGGGCATGATGTTTTCGCGTGGGTGACGACGGGGCTACTAGTAGTGATGCCTGCGACCGTCGCTGGCCAGGCGGGGGCGCCACCGCAGGCACTTGACGGGCGACCCGATCTGCAAGGCGTGTGGGACTTTCGGACGGTGACTCCGCTGGAGCGTCCGGAGGATCTTTCCGACCGTCGGTTCCTGACCGAAGAGGAGTCTGCCGAGATCGAGGCGGGGGCGGCCGAGCGTCGCAACCGCGGTCTCGCGCCCAGCCAGGTGCGGACCGAGCCGTTGCCAGCTGGCGGCGGTGGCGTCGCGGTGGGCGGGTACAACGAGTTCTGGTTCGACCGCGGGACCAATGTTGTCGGGAACCAGACGTCATTGATCATCGATCCGCCCGATGGCCGGCTGCCCGCACTGACGGCCCGGGGTGAAACGTTGCATCAGGTCGGATCCGCGTTCGAGGATCTGCCGATGACACGGCCCGTGCGGGTGCGGGCGGTCGGTGCCCGACGCCGTGGCCGCACTCGACCTCTGGGACCGGTATCCCGCATACGGACAGAACCGCGCGCAAGCCAACGTGCAAGCCATCTACGATGAGTTGGGTAGGTAAAACCTCGGCACCAGTTTTCCATCATGTCCTCGATCGGTGCGCGAAGAGCTGCGTTGAAAGATCGGACCGGTGGGAGTAGTCTGGATACTTGACGATGAATCGGACGGTTGGATCGCAGCCCGTGACCGGTGCGTCGCCCGCAAGGGTCAATCCATCGCCGTGCGCGCAAGGCTCCGGTGGCTGCTGCGTGTGGGGGCTGAGACCGATAGCGAGGAGGGGTAGTGCGCGCTACGAGCGACTTCGCAACTAAGTGTGGTCTGTTGCTGCTGGCCACCGCGACCAGCGTCTCGGCCGCCCAGGCTCAGCCCACGGTTGTTGCGGCGGCCAAGGCCAAGGACGGCCCTACGGTCGCGAGTTTGATTGCCCGGGGGGGCGACGTCAACGTCGCCCAACCAGACGGCGCGACGGCGCTGCACTGGGCAAGCTACTGGGATGCCCTGGACACAGCTGCGCGGTTGCTCGACGCCGGAGCTGACGTCAATGCCGCGAATGACTACGGGGTGACCCCGCTTGCGCTGGCGTGCGAGAACGCGTCAGGGGCGATGGTGACCCGTCTGCTGAACAAGGGCGCCAATCCGAATGTTCCCCGCTCAACCGGTGAGACGCCGTTGATGACCTGCGCGCGGACCGGTGGGCTGGCGGCGGTTGACGCGCTGCTGGGGCATGGCGCCGACGCGAACGCGGCGGAACCGGTGCACGGCCAGACGGCGCTGATGTGGGCGGCTGGAGAAGGCCACACGGAGGTTGCACGTCTGCTGGTGGCTGGCGGGGCTGACGTGCAGGTCCGGACGACGGGTGGTTACACAGCCTTACTGATTGCGGCCCGGACCGCTGCGCCTGGCCTGTCGCAGCTATTCCTGGACGCCGGTGCCGATGTCAACGCCACCGTGCCCGACGGCACGACACCACTGCTGGTCGCCACCGTACGCGGGCATGCCGACCTTGCGATCACGCTGCTGGAGCGCGGGGCCGACCCCAATGCCAGCGCCGGCTATACCGCCCTGCACTTCGCGGCGGGGGCGTGGCATACCGAACTGACCGGCCGGCTACGCGGGATCGACACCGCGCGCGACGAGGAGTGGCAGTCGATGAACGAGGTTCGCGTGGGCAAAGTGCGGCTGGTCGAAGCCCTGCTCGCCCACGGAGCCGATGTGGATGCCCGGGTCGTCAGGCCGCCGCCGCAGTTCGGGTACGCGAGCGGACGGTTTCGCGTAGGCCTTGTCGGTGCGACACCGTTCTTGTTGGCGGCGATGGATGCGGATGTCGACGCGATGCGCGCACTCGCCGCGGCCGGGGCCGACACCCAGGCCACCACCGACGAGTCTACGACCCCCATCATGGTGGCCGCCGGTGTCGGACAGGTACCGGCAGAGACGCAGGTCACCCAGACCGAGGCGTTGGCGGCGGTTCGGCTGGCACTGGAGTTGGGGGCCGACGTCAACCAGGTCAACCAGTCGGGACGGACCGCCCTGCATGGGGCCGCGCATATCCGATCTGACGCGATCGTACAGGTGCTGGTCGACCACGGGGCGGGGCTCAACGTCGAGGATGCGCGTGGCATCACCCCGCTGATGATCGCCGAAGGTGGCGGGCATGTGCTGTTGCCGGGTCTTGGCGGCGGAACCACGGCGGACTTGCTCATCGCCCTGGGCGCGAGGCACACCGTGGCGTCTGATTCCACGGATATCTACAGCCAAGGAGCGCTCCGCTAGTCGTGAGTAGTCGATCCCAAGTCATACCGGTGGCGTCTCGGCTGCCCACAGTCAGCTGCTTGGCGGTCGCGCTCGCGATCCTCACCCTACCGAGTGTCGCGTCCGCGCAACAGGACTTGGCAGACCCCGACGCCTATCGAACGGTGTTGGATCGCTATTGCGTGGTCTGCCACAACGAACGGCTGCAGAGAGGCGCACTGGCGCTGGACGTGGTGCGAACCGACGAGATCGGGGCACATGCGGAATTGTGGGAGAAGGTGCTGCAAAAGCTGCAGACGCAGTCGATGCCGCCCCCCGGCCGGCCACGGCCTGACGAGGCGGATTACGACCGCTTCGCGTCCTGGTTGGAAACCGAGCTCGACCAGGCGGCGACCGTCGCGCCGAACCCTGGCCGACCCACCATCCACCGGCTCAACCGCCTTGAGTATACGAACGCCGTGCGTGACCTGCTGGGGCTCGATGTCGACGGTGAGACGCTGTTGCCGGGGGACGACCTGGCCTTCGGGTTTGACAACAACGCCGACATCTTGACTATCGCCCCGGGGTTGCTGGAACGCTATATCTCGGCCGCGCGCGCCATCAGCCGGCTGGCGGTGGAGGACCCGTCAATTGAACCGGACGTGGCCCGGTACAACATGTCCGCCCTGGACGCGCAGGACGACCGCATGAGCGAGGACCTGCCGTTCGGGTCGAGAGGTGGCACGGCCGTGCGGCATTATTTTCCGCTCGACGCCGAGTATGTCGTCAGCCTTCGTCTGGGCGGGAACGTCCGGGAGCCGCAGGAGATGGACGTGCGTCTCGATGGTGCCCGGGTAGCGTTGTTGGACGTGGGGCGCTGGCCTGAAGAGAGCGGACGCACCGCCGCGCCGATGGGGGCGGACGGTGCGTTGACCCTGAGGTTCCCCGCGACGGCCGGCTCGCACACGGTCGAGGTGTCCTTCGTGAAGCGCACGTCGGTGGTTGAAGGCGTTGCTCCGAGTCGGTTGCCGGTATGGACCTTCGGCACGGGCCGCGGCTTTGTCGGGCGGATGGCGCTGGAGAGCATTGAGATCGCGGGTCCCTTTGCGCCGGACACCGTGGGCGTCGGGGCCGCTAAACGAGCGGTGCTGGGTGGACGGTCGACCGTGTTCACGTGTCGACCGACGAGTGCCGTCGACGAAGTACGGTGCGCCGACGAGATTCTTGGGGGGCTCGCACGACGGGCGTACCGTCGGCCGGTGGCCAGCGACGACGTGGAGGGGCTACGCGCGTTCTTTGAGGAAGGGCGACGCACCGGCGGTTTCAGGGCCGGCATTCAGCGCGCGCTCGAAATGCTGCTGGTCGATCCGGAATTCTTGTTTCGACTGGAACGGGACCCAGCGGGCGTGGCCCCGGCCACGGCGTACCGTCTCAGTGATGTGGAGCTGGCGTCGCGTCTGTCGTTTTTCCTCTGGAGCAGTATCCCCGATGAAGAGTTGCTGGCTGCGGCGGAAGCCGGACGT
The DNA here is from genome assembly GCA_963934795.1 of uncultured bacterium. Taxonomy (GTDB): domain Bacteria; phylum Acidobacteriota; class Vicinamibacteria; order Vicinamibacterales; family UBA8438; genus UBA8438. The sequence continues at coordinate 51,605 of CAWWAF010000010.1, read as the reverse complement.
CTGGGCCAGCCAGCGATACTTGAGGCTCAGGTGCGGCGGATGCTTGCGGACGAGCGGTCGAGCGCACTGGTCTCGAACTTCGGGGGCCAGTGGCTGCATCTGCGACGTATGCGAACAGTGACGCCAGAGGTCAACGCGTTCCCGGGGTTCGACGACAGCCTGCGCGACGCCCTCGTGCGCGAGACCGAGTTGTTTATCGAGAGCCAGTTTCGCGAAGACCGTAGCGTGGTGGATCTGCTGACCGCAGACTACACGTTCGTCAACGAGCGTCTGGCCCGTCACTATGGCATTGAGGGCGTCTACGGGAGCCGGTTCCGGCGCGTGACGTGGAACGACGAGAAGCGGCGCGGTTTGCTCGGGCACGGCAGCATTTTGACCGTGACCTCGCTGGCCACACGGACGTCCCCGGTCGTGAGAGGCAAGTGGGTGCTGGAGAACATCCTGGGCACGCCACCCCCGCCTCCGCCACCCGATGTGCCGGCGTTGCCGGACCGGGTGGACAGCGGGGAACTCCTGTCTATGCGGATGCGGATGGAATCGCATCGTGCGAACCCCGTCTGCGCGAGTTGTCACTCCCGCATGGACCCACTGGGATTCGCGCTGGAGCACTTCGATGCCGTGGGACGGTGGCGTGAGCACGAGGCCGACATCCCGATCGACGACTCGGGAGTGCTCCCAGACGGGACCGCTTTCGACGGTCTACCGGCGCTGCGGGAGGTAATCTTCGAGCGTCGGGGCGAGTTCGTGAACACGGTCACCGAGAAGTTGCTGATCTACGCCCTGGGTCGCGGGATTGAGTACTACGATCGGCCGGCGATCCGTGCGATCGTGCGCGAGGCGGAACAGGACGCCTACCGTTGGTCATCGCTCGTCCTCGCGCTGGTGCGCAGCCAGCCGTTCCAGATGAGGAGATCGGAATCATGATCATCACCAAGAAGGCGCTGCCCCGTCGAACCATGCTTCGGGGGCTCGGCACCGCAATGGCGTTGCCGCTGCTGGACGGGATGGTGCCTGCGCTCACCGCGCTGTCTCGGACCGAGGCGCGGGCGAAACCTCGTCTGGGGGTCGTGTACGTGCCCCACGGGGCCGTGATGAACAACTGGACACCCGTCGCGGAGGGGGCCGGATTCGAGTTCACGCCGATTCTGCAGCCGCTGTCCGCCTACCGAGACCGCCTGACGGTGTTGTCTGGTTTGGATCACGTGCCGGGCGCCCAGATGCCTGGCGACCCAGCTGGAGGGCACGGACGGATCACAGGCGCATTCCTGACCGGAGTGCACGCCAAACCGACCGAGGGCGCTGACTTCGAAGCGGGCCGGTCCATGGACCAGATTGCGGCCGCGACGCTGGGCCAGCAGACGCAGTTGGGGTCCTTGGAAGTCGGTATCGGGTTGCCCGAGTTTGGCGGTGCGTGCGACGCCGGATTCAGCTGCGCCTATATCAGCACGCTCAGCTGGAGCACGCCCACCACGCCGCTACCGATGGAGAGCAGCCCCCGCCGAGTCTTTGAACGGTTGTTTGGCGACGGTACCAGTACGGATCCGGCGGTGCGACAGGAGCGGATGGCGAAGGACCGGAGCATCCTCGACGCAGTGACGGACAAGCTGTCACGGCTGCAGGACGGACTCGGGGCGGCGGACCGGGCCAAGCTGACCGACTACCTGACGGCGGTGCGCGACATTGAGCGCCGGATCGAGCGGGCCGAGGCGGAGGTGGACCGTGAGTTGCCGCTGATGGATCGGCCCGCTGCCGGGACGCCCACGTCGTTCGAGGAACATGTGAAGGTCTTGTTCGACCTGCAGGTGCTGGCCTATCAGACGGACCTGACCCGGGTCATTTCATTCCTGATGACCCCTGAGCTTACGGCCCAGACCTACCCGCAGATCGGGATCCCCGACCCGCACCATGCCTTGTCGCATCACGAGAACAACGCCGAGAGTCTGGCGAAATTGACGAAGCTCGGCGGCTATCACACCGGGCTGTTTGCCTACTATCTCGACAAGTTGCGAGCGACAGCCGACGGAGAGGGGTCGCTGCTGGACCAAGTCATGGTGCTGTACGGCAGCGGCATGAGCAACAGCAACCTGCATAACATCCAGGACCTGCCCATTCTGTTGGCTGGTGGGGGAGCGGGGCGGCTTCACCCTGGACGCCACGTCCGGTATCCGGACGGAACGCCACTGACGAATCTCTACCTGTCCCTGCTCGACAAGCTGGACGTACCGGTCGACCAGTTCGGTGACAGCACCGGCCGCCTGCAGCAGCTGAGTTCCATCTAGCAGCCCGTGGCGAGCCAGCTCGCGTGAGGTGCGTGTGCCCGCCGAGCAGGCCGTCCGCAACGTCCACGCCAAAGAGACCGCCTGGCGGTCAGCCGCGCGTTATGGCGAGCCCGTCGCGGTACGACGGATGTGTCAGGCGCTCAAGTAGTTCTCCGAGGACGCGAGAATTACGAACGCGTTTGCCGAGCCCCGTGCCTCCCTCGAAGGGTGGCGCGGGCATGCCCAGCCGCGCTGCGAGCCACTCCACATAGTCCCCACGCGTTGGCGGACGACCGTCAGAGACGTCGTATGTTCGGTTCCCGCCGCAGGCCGCTGCGGCGACAACCGCAGCCGCGGCGTCATCGACATGGACCAGATTCAAGAAGGCGTCGCGAGAACCAGCAATAGGGATCGTTGATCTGACGTGCGTCACGTAAGGCGTCCGCCCGGGCCCGTAGAGTCCGGCCAGTCGCAACACCACGGCATCGCGTCCCCGCGGGTGTGCGGAGAGGAGCCGCTCACCAGACAAGCACGCGCGTCCGCCCGCGCTCACCGGCTCGCACGCGGACTCCTCATCAACCCACTCGCCAGAATCTTGTCCGTACACGCCGCTCGAACTGACGTAGATCACGCGGCCTGTGTCGTCGGGGAGTGCATCCAGCACCGCCCGCAGCCCCATCTCGTGGATGTCTCGCATCGCCACGCCGGCCTCTCGGTCCCGTCCAACGGCAAAAACCACCGTGTCAACCAGCGGCAGGGCGGTCGTCGTGGGGACGTCTGTGACGTCGAGAGTCAGCGGCCTGAGCCCCGATCGCGACAACATCTCGGACCTGTGGCCTCGCGTCGTGGCGTAGACCGTGTCGCCCGCCTCGCGCCAGCATCGGGCGACGCGGTGACCTAGATACCCACAACCCACGATCATTCTCCGCAAGCGACCCCCTTCTCATTGAGCGACGACGGCGCGGCGTCCGTGGTCCGGTTCTCGCCGTAGTTTAGGTCACGCGATTCGGTGACGGTGTCGACACTGACGCGGCATCAGCGACGCGTCAGATGCCGCCGCCCCTCCGCCGTTGGGACATCGCCGTCCCATCTGCACGCCGCTTGAGGCTATAGTAGGCGCCATGCTCAGTAGACGAACCCTGCTTCTAGCTCCCGTGGCCGGCGCCGTGGCTCGCGTGGTGAGCGCGCAACAATCGGACGCGGCCGGCAAAATGCTGCTGGCCATGCACCAGAACACCACACGTGCGGCTGGCTTTCGTGCATCCATGGAAGGCTGGTCGAGGGCTGGGATCCGGTATGTGGAACTCGGAGCGCCGCAGCTGGCGGCGTTTCTTGAGACCGAGACCGTGGCGACGGCTCGGCGATTGCTCGGTGACCTGGACCTGACCCCGGTCTCCGCCGCGATCGTGCTGCCAGACATCTGGCTCCCGGGACCGGCACGTGCTGACTCGCTGGAGGCGTGGACGCGGGGGTGCGAACAGATGGCGGAGATGGGTCTGCAAAAGGTCTACTCGCCGTCGGTGACGAACCGACCGCTCACCGCCGACGATTTCGCGGCGACGCCTGGTGCCATTGCCGAGGCGGGGGAGATCGCGAAGGCGTACAACCTCACGGCGATGATCGAGTTCATCCGCACCTCGACACATTTGGCAACGCTGACCTCGGCGCTGCAGATGATTCGTGCCGCGGGGCACCCGAACGTCCGCCCGATGCTCGATTTCTTCCATTTCTGGTCCGGCCTTAGCAAGTTCGAGGATCTGGATCTGCTCGAGCCGGGCGAACTCGCGCATGCGCACTTTCAGGACCTGCTCGACACCCCACGGGAGCTCATCAACAACGATTCACGGCTGATTCCAGGCGATGGCATCGCGCCGGTGACGCGCATCCTACGGAAGCTGGCGGAAAAACAGTATGACGGTGCGCTGTCCGTCGAGTTGTTCCGGTCCGAATGGGTGCAGGGCGATCCGTTCGCGGTGGCGTCTGAAATCCGTCCGAAATGCGAAGCCGTGATGCGGCAGGCGCAGGTGCTGTAGTTCCGCTTCTCCACTCGTGGTCAGACTCCTGACGCTCGCGCTCATTTTGACATTCACACCCGGAGTGTCGGCGGATGAGGACTTCGCGCGATTCGTGAATCCGTTCGTCGGCACGGCCGGGCATGGACATACATTTCCCGGCGCCACCGTGCCATTTGGCATGGTGCAGCTCTCGCCAGATACACGAACTAACGGGTGGGACGCCGCGTCGCTGTATCACGACTCTGACCGCGACATCATCGGGTTCAGCCACACCCACCTGAGCGGCGTAGGCGGCAATGACTACGGCGATATTCTCCTGATGCCGACCATCGATGAGAGGCACCTGGAACCCGGCACCCCAGGGGTGGCTGACAGCGGATACCGCTCCAGCTTCCTGAAATCGGAAGAAGCGGCGTCGCCAGGCTATTACCGGGTGCGTCTTCGCGACTACGATGTGCTGGCGGAGCTAACCGCGACCACGCGTGTGGGCGTGCATCGGTATACCTTTCCAGAAACGGGTGAGGCCCGCATCATACTGGACCTGCGGCATCGCCGCGGAGAGCAGTCAAGCCGTGGGGCTATCACCGTGCTGAGCGGCACGGAGATCACGGGATACCGCGTTAGCCGGGGATGGGCCGAGGACCAACCGGTGTTCTTTCACGCGGAGTTCTCAGAGCCTTTTACCTACCAGTTGGTCGACCTTTTGCAACGCGGGCGCCATCGCGCGGGTTCCGCCGTGGCGGGAGAAGACGTGCGCGGGACGTTCTTCTTTGACCAACGCCGTCATGGGCGTCAGGTGCTGGTCAAAGTGGGTATTTCTGCTGTCAGTATGGAGGCGGCGCGAGAGAATCTGCGGGCGGAGGTCGACCACTGGGATTTTGACCGGGTGCACCGAGAGGCACGAGCGCGCTGGAACGCCGAACTGAACAAGATAGCCGTGGACATGCCCAGTGAGGCGCGGATGACCGTGTTCTACACCGCGCTGTACCACGCCATGCTGGCGCCCAACATGTTCATGGACGTTGACCGCGGCTACCGCGGCATTGACGGTCGTCGGCACGCGGCGGGCACGTCCTCGAACTACACGGTCTTTTCGCTCTGGGACACGTTTCGGGCGTTGCATCCGTTGCTCACGATCACGCATCGCGCGTTGACGGCGGATCTGGTGGAGACGCTGTTGGGGCATTTTCGGCACAGCGGGGCGTTGCCCCTCTGGGAACTCTGGGGGAACGACACCAAGACCATGATCGGCAATCCCGCGGTGCCGGTCATCGTTGACGCGATGCTCAAGGGCATCCCCGTCGACACGGCGACTGCGTATGACGCGGTCCGGCATAGCGCCATGCAGGACGACCGAGGGCTGGGAGACTACAAGCGTCTGGGCTATGTGCCATCCGACGCTGATCCAGAATCGGTGTCCAAGACGTTGGAATATGCCTACGCCGACTGGGTCATCGCGCAATTGGCGGCAGACCTTGGCCAAGACGCTGACTACGCCTATTTTTCAGGGCGCGCCGAGTCGTATCGCAATGTGTTCGACCTCGAGACGGGGTTCATGCGTCCTCGCGAGGCCTCGGGACGCTGGGCGCCAGATTTTGACCCTCTCAACAGTGCGCATCGTACGAACGGCTACACGGAAGGGAACGCCTGGCAGTACACGTGGTTTGTGCCACACGATGTCGCGGGGCTGGTCCAACTGTTTGGCGGACCGGACGCTTTCGAGCAGAAGTTGGACGAGCTGTTTACGCTCGACACCGCCGTGGCGGGTGAACGTTCGCCGGACATCTCCGGGTTGATCGGGCAGTATGCCCACGGCAACGAGCCGTCACATCACATCGCGTATCTCTACAACTATGTGGGTGCGCCTCACAAGACGCAGGACCGCGTGCGCCAAATCATGGACGAGATGTATGGGCCCGACGCGGACGGGCTCAGTGGGAATGACGACAGCGGCCAGTTGTCGGCGTGGTTTGTGTTGAGTAGTCTGGGGTTGTACCAAGTGGCGCCCGGCGATAGGCGGTTCGCGCTCGGGAGTCCACTGGTGCGTGAGGCGACCATTCGTCTTGAGGACGGTGGCACGTTCGTTATCCGGACCGAAGGCGACGTGGCGACTCAGCATCGGGTAGCACGCGTTCGTCTGAATAATCGGCTGATCGATGGCCTGTCGATCGCGTACGCCGACGTGATGGCCGGTGGCGAACTGGTGTTCGAACTGGAGAGTAACTGAAGGCGCGAGCGTGCCATGACTTGTGCTCTACGTCGCCTTGCCGTTATCTGCTGTCTTCTGGGTGCGATCGCCATACCGCTGGGTGCACAAAACGCGGCATGGACGCAGCCATTCCCCGGACATCGCGTGGTCGGGAACCTGTATGCAGTCGGGACCTACGACCTCGCGGTGTTCTTGATCACGTCGGACGAAGGGCACATCCTCATCAACACCGGACTGGAGGACTCGACGCCGTTGATTCGCGAGAACATGCAGTCGCTGGGATTCCAGTTGGAGGACGTCCAGATACTCTTGCAGATGCAGTCTCATTGGGACCACACCGCCGCGCTCGCCGAAATCAAACAGATCACGGGTGCGGCCATGTGGGCGACTGAGGCTGACGCGCCGGTGCTGGAAGACGGCGGATTCAGCGACCCGCATTTCGGGGGGCGCGAGTCGTTTACGCCCGTGACGGTAGACAAGATCATCGCTGACGGCGACGTGATCGAGTTGGGCGACATTCGGCTCACGGTGATGGCAACGCCAGGGCATACGGCAGGAAGTTCAAGCTATCTGATGCAGGTGCGAGAAGGCGGCCGCGACTACAACGTCGCGATTGCGAACATGGGTACGATTAATCCGGGTAAGAAGCTGATTGTCGATCCCACGTATCCGGGTGTCTCGGATGACTTCGCCAGCACGTTCCGAGACCAAATGGCGCTCACCGTTGACGTCTGGGTGTCTGCGCACGGTTCCCAATACGGATTGCACGACAAGTACGAGGCCGGGCAGCCCTACAGTCCTGAGACGTTCGTCGATCCCACCGGATTTCTGGCCGCCGTGGAGCGTCTCGAGGAAGCCTACTTGCAGCAACTTGCGGACGAACGGCGCTGAAGGCTGCGGGCCCCGTGACCGCGCGGTGAGAACCCTGTGAGAATCATGATGAGCGCAATGGCGAGGCCCCGTCGGTTCGATGCCCGGGCAACAGGTGGGCGAGGCTGATCGCCCTTGGGGTCGTGGCGGGGGTGGTGACGCTGGGGGCCTGTGGCGGTTCAGCGCCGGTCTCCGAGGACCGCCAGGCGGTCGCCGTGCCGGTGTCCGACGCACCACAGCGCCTGAACGGATGCGATCGCCTGACCGCGACCGAGCAGCCCGGCGCTAGCGTCCGACTACCGTTCGGTGGGATGTTCGGATTTGCCTTCGACCCTGCGTGCATAGCACTCGCCGTGGGCACAGAGCTGACGTTCGTTGGCAACTTCGCGCAACACCCGCTGAAGCCAGGCCGCGTCGAAGGTGACGCCGTTATTGTGGCGGACAACAATCCGATCCAATCGACGTCCACCGGCTCGCAGGCCAGCTTCGTGTTCTCCCAGCCAGGGAGCTACGGGTTCTTTTGCGAGGCGCATGTGCACGAACGGATGCTTGGCGCGGTGTTTGTGGGGCCACCACCGATGTCGGCGCCTGGCGAGCCGCCGATTGCGGTAGCGACATCCGTTGCGCCCGACGGCGAGGCGGCAGCGGGGACGTCGACCGCGACCGCGCCGGGTGTGCCGCTGCGTGCCTGGGAAGACCGTTTGGCGGGGCCCGACAAGGCTACGCTGCCGCCAGACGGACGGCTCATGCGCAATGTCTTTCGTGGCACCGGGTGGGAGACCGAGCAGTCTGTTCCGGAATTGCCGGGCGCGTTGATGGAGGTGTGGGAGGTCACACGCTACCAACCGGACGCGCCGCCAACTGAGGGTCACATTGCGGCGGCTCAAAGCCTGGTTGAGGCGGCCTATCAAGCGGCCGCGAACAATCGATGGTTCGACTTTGAGGTGGGCAGCCGAGACGGGTTCCGGCCATCAGCCGGGGACCCGACCCATTTCTCGAACATAGAGTTCATGCTGGATGACGCGTGGCTTGACCCGGATCGTCCCGAGTCCTTGATGTACTACGAGACCGCGACGGGGCCCAAGCTGGCCGGCATGATGTTTCTCGCGCGGAGCCCCGACGAGCAAGGTCCGCAGGTCAGCGGACAGTTGACTAGGTGGCACTATCGCCTCTGGCCCGAACCGACCTGCCTGATGCACGGCCTGCTGATGACTACACGGGCGCCGTGCACCGACCCCAATGAGGTCACGGCGCAGATCAGTCCGGAGATGATGCACGTATGGCTCGTCGACCACCCCGGCGGCGCATTCGCGACCGCGATGGAAATTGATCCCGACCTGTTGAATTCGTTGTTGGCACAGAGATTCGCCGCCCGCGGGTGGTAGCGGGTCTGGCGTGATGATCCCGGAGGGGCCTGGTCGCCACACGTGTCTCGGGGTCACACACCACGCAGCATCCTCTGGTGCCTTTGTCTCAAGTCGGACGAAACGGACGGCGCGGTTCCAGGCCGTGGTCGGCCAGTTATACTGCGTGTGTCTTCGAGCAGGGTCAAGCAACGGCAGTCAGGAGCGTGGGAATGAGCAGGCGATCGTATGACGCGAGGGAGCGGGATGGTCTGCAGAGAACCGTCGTCCTGGTCCTCCTGCTGACTGTGAGTGTGAGCATATCCCCCGCGGTGGCTCAACCCCGCACCGGCGTCACGGACGCTGGTGAGACGGCGCATCGCACGCCCTGGGGTGACCCTGATCTGCAGGGCATCTGGAACAACTTCACCATCACGCCACTGGAGCGTCCGACCAGTCTCGGCGACCAGGAGTTTCACAGCGCAGAGGAAGCGGTGGCGCTCGAACAACGGGCGGTTGCGGGAGTTGCGCGTCAGAATGCTCCGAGTGAGGTACGGACCGAGCCGCTGCCGGTCGGTGGCGACGTGGGGGCCTACAACAGTTTTTGGACTGATCAAGGGACGCGGGTGGTGCCGACCATGCGCACGTCGCTGATCGTCGATCCGTCGACGGGCCGACTGCCAGCGCTGACGGATGCCGCGCTCATGCGCATTACCTCCGCGGAGTATCGACGGCTGGCCGATGCAAAGGATGGCCGGGTACCGGCCAACGGTCCGGAGGACATGGGGCTGAGCGAGCGGTGCCTCTGGTATCGGGGCATCCCGTCCTTTCCGACCGGCTACAACAACAACTACCAGTTCTTCCAGAACCAGGAGTTCGTCATCATTCTGCAAGAGCATATCCACGACCTGCGGGTCATCCCTCTGGATGGACGCGCGCATCTCGCCCCGCACGTCCGTCAGTGGGCCGGGAGCTCGCGCGGGCACTGGGAGGGCGACACGCTCGTGGTGGAAACGACCAACCTGAGGACTCCGTTCATCAGGCGGTGGATTCGCCCAGAGCACTCGCTTTCGCGCGGTGATCTGAGCGACGCGGTCACCGTCGTCGAGCGTTTTACCCGGGTTGACGCCGAGACGCTTGCCTACGAGTTCACCGTCACCGATCTGAAGACGTGGACCCAACCGTGGAGTGGGTCGCTCCCCATGGCGCGTACGGACGGCCCGATATACGAGTTCGCGTGTCACGAAGGCAACTACGGCATGGCGAACATGCTGGCCGGGTCTCGCGCTGAAGATCTGGGAGCACGGTAGAGGAATCAGCTGCCGGCGCGAGCCAGGCGTTCGCCGGGTGCCAGGCAGTCGTAGAGGAATGTGTTGACGGGGGTGTCGACGCCCCGCTTGCGGCCAAGGCGCACGATCGTCCCGGTTTGGGTGTCCAACTCGGATGGTCGGCGCGCCATGAGATCTCGCTGCATCGACGCCGTGCCGCCGGACGGGACGGCGTCCAGGAATTCCAGCGTTCGGCTGACGATATCGGCCGCGAGCGTGACGCCGTGGGCGGCCGCGAGGGCGGCCACCTCGGTCATCGCCGCTTCGAGCAGCCGGCGAGTCTCCGGGGCCGAGCAGAGCACGTCCAGGGGGACACGGGTGGCCCCTCCCAGCCCGCCCCACGGGGCAATCAGCAAGAACTTCTCCCACAACGCGGCCTGGATGTCGTCTGAGATCTCCACTGCGACGTCGGCCGACCTCAGTCGTGCAGCTACCAGTTCGACGCGTGCGCTCTGGGAGCCGTCCATCTCGCCCAGGACGACGGTCGGCGTGATGCCGACGTGGACAATCTGGCCCGGGGCGGTCACCGAGGCCGCGATGCGGCACAGGCCGCCGATGACCCGTTCGGACCCGACCGCGACCATGAGGTCGGACGCCGCCTCGACGCCGTTTTGCAGCGGCACCACCACGGTGTGTGCGCCAATCAGTGGTTGCAGCGCCGCGGCGAGACCAGACACCGCTCCGGCTTTGACGCCGACGAGCACGACATCGGCGACGCCTACAGACGACGTGTCGTCCGTGGCGGTGGCCGGTGTGGCCACGAAGTCACCCGTGGGGCTGCTGATCTGGAGCCCATTGCGTCTGATGGCGTCAAGATGGGCTCCGCGTGCGATGAACGTCACGTGGTGGCCCGCATGGGCGAGTCGGCCGCCGAAATATCCGCCCACCGCGCCGGCCCCGAACACGACGATGCGCGATGAACCTGAATCTGACATGGTCAGGACTGTCTGCGCGCCAAGTTGACCGCAGTCGCACGCGAAGCGACCACGTCTGTTCCTGCGTGGAGAACGTGGGGCACCGGCGGTGTGCTCGCGGCTAGTTCGCCAGCTTGCCGGCGAGATATCTGAGAATGTCGCGGACGGAAATGACGCCCGTCAGTGTGCCGGCATCATCGACGATCGGCAGATGCCGGTATCCGCCGACGTCCATGCGTTGAAGTGCGAAGGCCAGCTTGGCGCCGACCTCCAGCGTCTCGGGGGCGGACGTCATGAATTCGGAGACGGGGCGATCGCCCAACGTGGCCGCGTTCGCGCCAAGCTTGACCAGTGCATCACGTTCGCTGAAGACGCCGACCGGTTTCCCCGCGTTCGAGACGACCACGCATCCGATTCCCCGCTCGACAAGCATCGCAAGGACGTCGCGGACCGGCGTCTCCGGAGGGGTATGGACCGCCGCCTTCGGCGAGAGCACCGCGACCCGGTCCACCAGGAGACTCCGCTCCACCGCGGTGGCTGGCTCGGCCAGCGTGAAGTCGCTCAGCGCCTGACTGCATGTCGCACAGTCGACAACGCCGTCGATGTTCTCGCCGCCACAGGCCGGGCAGATCATGAAACGGTCCAGGTATCTCCAGAGTTGATGAGGGCGCTCAAATCTCCGTCACCGCGGTCTTCGCGTGCGGCATCGACCTGTGCGTTCAGCAATTCATCGTAGCGCGGCACGTCCACCGACCGGAAGACCCCGATCGGCTCGGGGAACCCGTCTTCGTGACGCAGCCGGCTGAGCAGATATGCCAAGCTGGGTTCGGGCGCATGTGCGTCGTGCACGAGCAAGTCGGCTTCGGTCACGCCGTCGCCGAGCTCCACGACTTCTGGCTCGAGTCCGTTCAGGCGAATCCCCTTCTGGCGATCCGCACCAAAGATCAGGGGTTTTCCGTGTTCCAACTCGATCGTGTTTTCGGATCGCGTCTGTCGGCCGGTGGCGTAGTCGAACGCGCCGTCGTTGAACACGTTGCAGTTCTGATACACCTCCACGAACGAGGTGCCCCGGTGCTCGGCGGCCTGCCGGAGGACGCCTTCGAGGTGTTTGATGTGGGTGTCGACGGACCGGGCGACGAACGAACCCTCGCAGCCGATGGCAAGTGACAGCGGATGCAGCGGGTTGTCAATCGCGCCCATGGGCGACGTCTTGGTTTTCTTGCCCAGCGGCGACGTGGGCGAGTACTGGCCTTTGGTCAACCCGTAGATGCGGTTGTTGAACAAGATGATGTTGATATCCAGGTTGCGGCGAATGGCATGCATCAGGTGGTTGCCCCCGATGCTCAGTCCGTCGCCGTCGCCAGTGATGACCCAGACCATGAGGTCGGGACGCGCCACCTTGAGCCCGGTCGCAAACGCCGGCGCGCGGCCGTGGATGCTGTGAATGCCGTAGGTGTTCATGTAGTAGGGAAACCGGCTCGAACAGCCGATGCCCGAGATGAACACCATCTTCTCGCGCACCACCCCCAGCGAGGGCAGCATTTTCTTCATCTGCGCCAGGATGGAGTAATCGCCACAGCCCGGGCACCACCGGACATCTTGATCGCTGCCGAAATCGGCGGCTTTCAGAACAGGGAGTTCAGTCCTCATCGAATTATCTTCTCTCGGTTGGGTTATGCCACGAGTTGTCTGATCGCGAAGGCGACTTCCGACACGGTGAACGGCTTGCCTTTGACCTTGTTGAGCCCGACGAGCTCGCGGACGTAGCGCGCCTGCAGCAACAGACGCAGCTGGCCCATGTTCAATTCCGGCACGAGCACCTGATCGTACGCTTCGAGTAGCGCGCCCAGGTTCTTCGGGAATGGATTCAAGTAGCGGAGGTGCGCGTGGGCTACCGAGAGGCCATCAGCCTGGCATCGTTGCACGGCGGTGGTACAGGTGCCATATGTCCCACCCCAGCTCACCACCAGCAGCTTGCCGGACTCAGGTCCGTTCACCTCCTGCAGCGGGATGTGATCCGCAATTTGCGAGACCCGTGCCGCTCGCACATTGGTCATGTGCTGGTGGTTCTCTGGGTCGTAGCTGACGTTGCCGGTCAGGTCCTCTTTTTCCAACCCGCCGACGCGGTGCATCAACCCCTCTGTCCCGGGAATCGCCCACGGGCGAGCCAGCTCCTCATTCCGCCCGTAGGGCAGGAACGTTTCACCCTCGGCCAGCGGGCCGGGGTGCTGGACCGGTATTGGAGCCAGGTCCTCGACGTTCGGTAGGCGCCACGGTTCGGACCCGTTCGCAATGTAGCCGTCGGACAGCAAAATGACCGGCGTCATGAAGCGCGTCGCGATACGCCACGCCTCCAGTGCCACCTCGAAACAGTCGCTGGGACTCCGGGTCGCGATGATCGGGAGCGGCGACTCGCCATTGCGCCCAAACATGGCCTGCAACAGATCTGACTGTTCGGTCTTGGTCGGGAGGCCGGTGCTCGGGCCACCGCGTTGGATATTGATGACAATCATGGGCAGCTCGAGAATCATGCCCAGGCCCATCGCCTCGCCCTTCAGCGCAATGCCCGGCCCGCTCGAACTGGTGACCGCCATGGAGCCCGCGAAGGCGGCTCCAATCGTGGAGCACATCGCCGCGATTTCGTCCTCCGCCTGCACCGTCTTGACCCCGAAGTGCTTGAGCGAGCTGAGTTCCTCCAGAATCGGGCTGGCGGGCGTGATCGGATACGACCCACAAAACAGCTCTTTCCCGCTCAGTCGGGCCGCGGCGATCAGCCCCCAGGTCAGCGCCTGGTTGCCCATGATGTTGCGATAGGTGCCGGGCGTGAGCTTGGCGGGCTCGACCTGGTAATTGTGGACGAACGCCTCCGTCGTTTCTCCGTAGTACCACCCGGCGCGGAGTGACCGCTCGTTCGCCGCCTCTATCTCAGGTTTGCTGCCGAACTTGGCGTGCACAAACCGCAGCGTCGCGTCTAGATCTCGACCGAAGAGCCAGTAGATGAGGCCGAGCGCAAAAAAGTTCTTGCAGCGATCCTGGAGCTTTGAACTCAACCCTTCGATGTCTTTGACCGCCGCACGGTTCAGCGTGTCTAGTTTTACCTCGATCAGACGATAGTCGGCGACCATGCCGTCTTCGAGTGGGTTCGTCTCGAGACGGGCCAGCTTCAAGTCCTTGGGCTTGAAGGCCTCCGAGTTGACGATGAGGATGCCGCCCTTTTCGAGGTCAGCGATATTGGTGACCAACGCAGCCGGATTCATCGCGACGAGGGCGTTGAGCGTGTCACCTGGCGTAAAGATGTGGTTCGATGCGAACTGGACCTGAAAACCGCTGACCCCGGCCAGGGTGCCGCGCGGCGCGCGAATTTCGGCCGGAAAGTCAGGAAACGTGGCGAAATCATTGCCATGCAGGGCGGAGGTGTTCGTAAACTGCCCGCCGACGATCTGCATGCCGTCCCCGGAGTCACCGGCAAGTCGGACCGTGGCGCCTTCGAGAACGATGGTTTCTTTATTGGACGTAAGTGGAGCTTCGGTTAGCACTGCCATGTGTGACTTGCGCCTCGGTTTGAGCTAGCAGCGACGGTCTATGCGCCTTCGCGGGTATCCGTCGCGTGGTGAGGGGTGGGCGGGAGGTTGTAGATGGTGGTCGGAAAACAATCAACAAGGTAATGCAGAATACTATGAGCCTTCAGGAACCCAATCGGACGCCCTGCGGCATCGACAATGGGCAACCGGCGATACCCTCCTGTGGACATCTTGCCGATCGCGGTGGCCACTGTGTCTCGCTCTGAGAGGGCCACCGGCGAATCGGACATCACCCGTTCAATGGGGATGTCGAGGTCGGCGTTGTCTGCCAAGAGCGCCAACGCGTCCCGCTCGGTGAAAATGCCGGCCAGGCGACCCGCCCGACAAATGAGGACCGCACCCCGTCCCTGCTCGTTCATCCGCCGAATTGCCTCACGCACCGGTGTCTCCGGTTCGAGGCAGATGGGATTCGAGCTGTACACCCCGTCAAGCGTCGCGGTGTCTAGTTTGAGCAGGAAACTCATGGCCGTACACCAGCGCGAATTCTAGCCCGGCGAAACAATGTGTCGGTTACAAGGAAGGGGACATTTGCGCCCCCATATCCCTGCGACGTTATCACTCCTGGTGACGTGGAACAAGCGTGATGTGCGACTGACCCCGACTGAGATTTCAGCCGGGCCGGAGTCGCTGAAAGACGCACGGAGACGGTATGATCGCGCCTATGAGGGGTGCAATGAGAGCAAGACGGATGAGTCGAAGATGTGCGCGTCGACTGATGCTGGTCGCCTGCGTGGTGCTGGTGGCTGCACAGGCAACGGCGCAGGATGCCGTCCCGGCGGGACATCGGCCCAACGGCGACCCCGACATTCAAGGGTTGTTCACATTTAGAACCCTGACGCCACTGCAGCGTCCGGTCAACGATGCAGGCGCGACGGCGCTGCTGGCGAACCGGGAGACGCTGACCGAGGAGGAGGCGGCCGAATTCGAAGCGTCTCGGCGCAAGGAATTGAACCGCGATACCCAGAATCTTGAGGTTCATGCGCCTGGGGTTCGGTACCAATCTCGATCGGAAGGCGGCGTCGGCGGATACAACGAGTTCTGGTATGAGCGCGGTATTGAGCTGACACGCGACAAGCGGACCTCGCTGATCGTCGAGCCACCCAATGGACGAGTACCGTATCGAGAGGAATACCTGGCGATGGCTCGTGCCCGCGGCGCGAACCTCGGCAGCGGGTTTGCCGATTCCTACACGGATCGGAGCCTGTCTGATCGTTGCCTGATGGGTTTCAACGCTGGGCCGCCGATGGTCTCGAGCGCATACAACAATAATGTGCTCATCGTGCAGACGCCGGACCACGTCGTCATTCTCAACGAAATGGTACACAACGCCCGCATCATCCCGCTGGACGGCCGTGCGCACGGGACGCTGCCGCAGTACTCGGGTGACTCGCGGGGGCGCTGGGACGGAGATACCCTCGTCGTGGAGACTAGGCACTTCCTGCGCGAGACAAGCCTCGGCGGTTCAAGTCCAGAGACCGTGCTGGTGGAACGGTTCCGACGTGCGGATCCCGAGACGGTCATGTACGAGTTCACGGTCGAGGACCCCGGCGGGTTCACGGCACCGTGGACTGCGCTGATGCCGTTTCGTCGCACGGAAGGGCCGATGTTCGAGTACGCCTGTCACGAGGGGAACATTGGGTTGGCTGGCATCCTCGGCGGGGCCCGGAACCTCGATACGCAGCGCGTCGGTCCCTAGGGGAGGCTGCACGTGTCCTGTCCCGCCATCTGTCGCCTGGGTGTTGCCACGAAGTTCGCAGTGCTGGTGCTCGGTCTGGCCTGTGGGCTGTCGTCGGTCAACGTGGCTGCCCAAGACCTCGGCGCACTACAGGACCGCCTGGCGATCGCCGAGCAGCTGGCTCAGTATTCCTATCGATGGGACTCGAAAGATTCCGAGGGCTTTGCGGAACTGTTCACGAAAGACGGGGCCATGGACCGCCGGCGCGGCGGGGAGGTGGTGACCGGCGCTCGCGTGGTTGGTCACCAGGCCATCCTCGACTATGCGAGAACGTCTCATCAGGGCCGGCTCGCCGACCGACAGACCCGGCACCATTTCTCGGCGCTCGTGTTCCTGGAACTGACCGCCGACTCTGCCGTCACCGAGAACATGGCGCTCATCACCCATCAACGGGCGGAAGACAGCGCGGCACGGATCAGTGCGTCGGGCATCTACCGAAATACCTGGAAGAAGACGCCAGCCGGGTGGAAGATCGCCGAACGCGTGCTGTTCGGCGACCGCTTCGTCAGTCCATAGCCGGCTCCCAGCGGTCGAGATCCGGTCAGATACAGCGTGTGAGACAGAGATGACCACAATGAGCAAGACGAACGCGAGGCCGTGCTGGATGTTGGCAATCGCCTTCGGCGTGTCGGCCGGCCCCGCCATGTCGCAGACCACACAAGATCTCGTCAGCGATGCACTAACACCCGAGGACGTGCTCATTCACAGCATGGGCTACGACCGGAAGAGCTACAGCCCGCTCGAGGAGATCAACACGTCCAACGTCACGCGGCTGGTGCCCATCTGGAGCACCAGTTTGATGAACGATGCGGGCGAACTCGCGGCGCCGACGATCTACGACGGCGTGATGTATGCGATCAACGGGAGCTGGACGTTCGCCATCGACGTCGCGACCGGCCACCAGATTTGGCGGACGCCGGTGACAATGGAGCCAGAGACGCGGCGCACCGGATACAACCGGGGTGCGCCCACCATCTACGAGGGCAAGCTCTTTCGCGTGACCTACGACAATCACCTGGTCGCCCTTGATCTGGAGACGGGCGTCGAACTCTGGAATGAAAAATTTGCGGAGCGGAGTGAGGGCTACTACTCGACCGGGGCGCCCATGGTCGCCAACGGCGTGTTGATCTCTGGGATGGCCGGTGGCGAGTCAACGACTCGGGGGTTCCTCGACGGTTGGGATCCGGACACCGGCGCGAAGCTGTGGCGCCGCCACACGATTCCCGCCCCGGGTGAGCCCGGATCAGAAACGTGGCCGGTGGATGGCGATGGCTGGCAGTATGGCGGTGCACCAACGTGGCGCTCTGGCTCGTATGACCCGGAACTGGACCTCGTCTATTGGGGCACGGGAAACGCGGAACCGTATGACCCCCGGCCGCGAGGCGAGCTGGATAGTCTGTATACGTCGAGCGTGATTGCCATTCGCCCGACGACCGGAGAAATCGCCTGCCACTATCAATACACGCCGAACGACGTCTACGACGTGGACGGCACAGATGAGCATGTCCTGGCTGATATTCAGGTAGACGGACAACCGCGGAAGGTGATGATCCAGGCCAACAAGAACGGCTTCCTGTATGTCATTGATCGCACCGACTGCTCGTTGATCGCCGCGCCGCCCTACGTGCAGGTGAACTGGGCCACGCACATCGACCTGGCCAGCGGTCGGCCCGTATTGACCGATCTGTACGAGCGTTTCAAGGCTGGCGACGAAGTCTCCATCTTTCCGTCACGCGGTTCGAACGCCGTGCCGACCGCCTTCAATCCGTCTACCGGACTCATCTACACCAGTACCTGGAACATCCCGCGCATCCAGCAAATCGCGCCACCGAAGGAACAGGTTCTTGGTGGTGACTCCACCGGGATCAACGGTCGTTTCCCGACCTTCGAGCCAGGTGAGGTCCTCGGCCACTTCTTGGCCATCGATCCGCTGACGGGGGAGAAGCACTGGGAGATACCGCTCACCGATTTCCCGAGCTCGGCCGGCATGCTCGCCACCGGCGGGGGGCTGGCATTTACCGGGAAAGCGACCGGCGAATTCATCGCGCTCGATCAGGAGACTGGCGAGACGTTGTGGCAGTTCAAGACCGGTTCGAGCATCAATTCGACCGCGATTACCTACACGCACAACGGTCAGCAGTACGTCAGCGTGACGTCCGGGTTGGGCGGCCTGCTCGCCAATCGCTACGCGGCGGGCAAGGTGCCGACCGGGGGCGCTGTCTGGACGTTTGCGTTGATGCCGGAATAGCTAACGCGGTTGGGACGGTTGAAACACCGCGCCCGGGTGCGAATGTGGGCATGGGGCACGCTGCGGCCTCGCCCTGAGTCGTTTGCGAAGAGGAACGGTCGATGCTGCACCGAACTGACGATCTACGAATCGAGGGCCTCCGGCCGCTGCTGCCGCCCGCCATCTTGATGGAGGAGCTGCCGATCACGGAAGCGATCTCGACGACAGTGACGCAAGGCCGCCACGCGTGCGTCGAAATATTGCACGACCGCGACGACCGCCTTCTTGTCGTGGTCGGACCATGCTCTATTCACGATCCGGTGGCGGGACTCGCATATGCGCGACACCTCGCAGCCGCTGCCCAGGCCCATTCGGATGACCTGCTCATTGCGATGCGCGTCTATTTCGAGAAGCCGCGGACGACGGTGGGATGGAAGGGGCTGATCAACGACCCGCATCTCGACAACAGTTTTGCCATCAACGAAGGCCTCCGTGCTGCGCGTCGATTTTTGCTTGCCGTCCTCGATCTCGGCTTGCCCACGGGGACCGAATTCCTGGACCCAATTACGCCGCAGTTCATCGCCGATCTCGTGTGCTGGGGCGCCATCGGTGCCCGCACGTCAGAGAGTCAGGTGCATCGGGAGCTCGCGTCGGGTCTGTCGATGCCGGTCGGCTTCAAGAACGGCACGGACGGCACGGTACAGACCGCGATCGACGCCATTGGATCGAGTCTGCATCCGCACCATTTCTTGTCAGTGACCAAGCAGGGGGTGGCCGCCATCGTCGGGACCCGTGGGAACCCTGACTGTCACGTGATTCTGCGCGGAGGAGCGGCGGGGCCAAACTACCGCGCTGCAGACATCGACGAAGCTGTGTCGGCACTCGCAACGTCGAGCCTGCCTGGTCGGCTGATGGTTGATTGCAGCCATGCCAATAGTGGCAAAGACCACATCCGGCAACCGGCCGTGGTCGCGGACCTCGCAGGGCAGATCGCGAGTGGGCAGAGACAGATTTTCGGCGTGATGCTCGAGAGCTTTCTGCTCGACGGCAATCAGGCACTCCGTTCCGACACGGAGCTCACATACGGGCAGAGCGTGACCGACAAGTGTATGAGCTGGGAACGCACAGCACCCCTGTTCGACGTCCTGGCTCAATCCGTGCGAGACCGTCGTTCCGCGACTCCAGTCGCCGTTCCGGGGACGTAGTGGCGCGACGGCGCAGGACAGGTCAGCGACGGCCTCGGCGATATACTGCCTGGCGCTAGCATCTGAATCCGCGAACGTTGCATCGGCACATGACACACGACCCCCGCACCGTCTGGAGCCGGCGCCGCGTCCTCGCGTCACTGCTCGGCGTAGGGGCGGTCGCGCCGTTCGTGCGGGGGAACCGCAACGACGCGGACGGGGCGGTGCTGATGCGCTACACGGCGCATGTTCCCAATTCCCACGGGTTGTATGCGAGATGCTTCGTGCCTTGGCGAGACATCGTCAGGGAGGAGACGGGCGGCCGTATTCGCTGGGAGCACTATGTGGATGGGTTGCTCCACGGGGCGCTCGATGGCTTCAAAGCCGTCGCGGCCGGGGTGACCGACTACACGCACGCGTACGCAACCTACCAGCCGGGCAGTTTTCATCTCACGCACGGGCTGCAGTTACCGTTTCTCTTTCAGAACTCGGGTGTCGCCGCACTGGTATCCGAGGAACTGTATCCCGAGTATCTCAAGGGCGAATATGAGCGGATGGGTGTGTATCTGGCGCACTGCGATTCGACGACCGCCTACGACATCATGTCGAAGACACCGATTCGCACACCTGACCAGATGCGTGGCCTGAAGGTGCGCTCGACGGGCGGGTTGATGGCAGATATTTTGCGTCAGGTTGGCGCTATTCCGGTGGTGCTGGCCGCGGCCGAGACCTACACCGCGTTTCAGCGGGGCATTCTTGACGCGGTCGCGGTGAGTGCCCCGGACATGGCGGCGTATCGGCTCTACGAAACGGGGAAGTTCTACCTGCGGATCAGGTTGACCCACACCGTCATTCAGTACTGCCTGAACCCGCGCACGTTCGACCGGCTACCGGATGATTTGCGTGGACAGCTCTACAACCTGTACCGCGTGCGGGGCCAGGTGGCGAATCGCAACTTCTATGGCGGCGAGGCGCTGGAGGAGGCGATTACGACGTTGGAGGATGGAGGGGTCGAGGTGATTGACCCGACGCCGGACGAGCGCCAGCAATGGCGGGACGCCGTCCAACCGCTGGAGCAACGGTTCATCGATCTGAACGCGGCGCGCGGGCTGCCCGCGGCGAGATTTGTGCAAGAGGCGAAGGAGCGAGCAGCGGTCTATGACGGGTGGACCGACCAGCAGCTCTGGGACCATGTGTGGGCGCGGCCGACGCCGGGGATCATTACGTTATGACTCCACCCGAGGGCGACGTGGCGTCGGTCTGTCTGTTCAGTTTGCGCTGACCACTCCTGTTGCGAACTGCGCAGTCGGGAGGCCTCGTCATCATGGCCTGGTGACCGCGTTTGCCGAGATCGCGCGGTGGTTGTCGCCCAACCCTTGACTGCTATACTTATCCGTTTGTCAGGATGTTAGACCATTGGGTGAGACATGATGGATGTCCATTCGGTGTTGAGCTAGAAGGATCAAGAACCTCATGAGTGACAACGAGAGTGCGAGCGGGAAGGCCCCGTGGATTACCTTCCGTCCGGAGTTGAAAGTATTGGACTGCACCGTCCGGGACGGTGGGCTGATCAACGACCACCAGTTCACGGACGAGTTCGTCCGGGCCGTGTATGACACCTGTCTGGCGGCTGGTATCGACTCGATGGAGATCGGCTACAAGAACTCCGAGCGCCTGTTCCCGAGAGATCAGTTTGGTGCGTGGCGTCATTGCCGCGAAGAGGATATGCGGCGTGTTGTCGGCGACCACGACGCCGAGCGCACCGGGTTGAAGCTCGTCGCCATGGCTGATGCCGGGAAGAGCGACTGGCAGACCACGATCATCCCCGCGGCCGACAGCGTGCTGGGCATGATTCGCGTCGCCTTCTACGCGCATCAAGTGTCCGAAGCGGTGGACATGATTCAGCACGCCAATGAGCAAGGCTACGAGACCATGGCCAATCTCATGGCGGTGTCGAACATCACGGAGTCTGAAGTTGACACCGTGCTGGAGGCGATTGCGCCGACACCGGCGTCGACCATGGTGATCGTGGACAGCTTCGGCCATCTCTATCGCGAGCAGATTGACGGTCTGTATCGGAAGTATTCGGAGGCGATGGCCGGTACCGGCAAGGAGATCGGCATGCATGCGCATAACAACATGCAGCTGGCATTTGCGAACACGCTGGAGGCGATCATTCTGGGGGCGAATCGTGTCGACGCCACGATGGCGGGGCTCGGACGCGGCGCCGGGAATTGCCCGATGGAGTTGCTGCTCGGTTTCCTCCGCAATCCGAAGTTCAAACTCCGCCCCATTATTAGACTGCTGCAGGAGCAGCTGCCGGAGATTCGCAAGACCGTCGAATGGGGTCCCCTCGTGCCCTACAACATCACGGGGCAGCTGAACCTGCATCCCCGGGCCGCGATCGGGTGGCGCTCGGGAGAGACCCCCGACGACTTTGTGGCCTTCTACGACCGCATTGTCAACGAGAAGTAGCGCGGCATCACGCTCGACCGAATCCAGGAGTCGCCATGACCAATCAGACTAGAGGAGTGGGGAATGCTGCGGTCGCGACCGCCGCGCTGGTCGTCGGACTGGCGTTGGGTGCAGGTGCAACGTAGGCCTCTGGCCAGGGGGCCGCGCCGCTGGTGACGCAGCAGCAGGTAGAGGCGGCGCTTGGGACGTCGGTCACGGTCTGAACCCGTGGTGACGACGGCCACTCCTACACCTCAAGTAGCCCGATGGGCAGCGTGACCATCGACCTCACAGCGGCCGACGTCGTCGGTATGCTGCGGGGGGACAAGGCCAGCATCGAGGGGCTGGGTGACGAAGCGTTCTTTCAGGCGAAATCCAGTCGCATGGCGGTGCTCATCGCCCGCAAGGGAACGAAGGCCATCACGCTGTCGGTGCTGTTCCCACTAGGCGCACCATCTGGGGTGAGCGACATCACCGAGGTGGCGGTTGAGCTTGCTGGTTTAGCGCTCGAAGCGCTGTAGGTCTTCTCGGATCGGTAGAGTCATGATCTAGGAGATCAACAGCGACGGCCCACTAGGCCGCGCTGAGCCGATCACGCACCGCAACGGTCCGCGGTGTCCCCATGACCGCTGGCCACGCTGGCCACAGTGACCAGCGCGGCCGTTATCTTGGTCGCGAGTGTGGCGGTCCCAGACTCGCGTGTCGCGCTAGGAGGACGCGGCCTTCGCCTGTGCCTCATACTCCAGTCGCGCCCGTGTCAGATGCGGCACGATGCCGATGAGGCGCTGGACTAGCATCAGTTGGCCACGGTGATGCATTTCGTGCTCCTTCACTGAGAGCAGCATCTCCAGGCGGCTCTTCGTGGCCGGTTCGGCGCCCGGCGGCATGGTGAACGACTCGGCCAGGAAGTCATCCGACAGGCCCTCCAGGAAGCTCGCCCACACCGCGCCTTCTGTCTTAAGCAGCTCAACAACCTGAGCCGGCGTGCGCGCCGTTGCCTCCTGCTCGGCCAGTGATTTCATCAGCGCCATGAAGTCGACGCCCTCGAAGTTCGAGCGCGCCTTACCCGCGTGAAGCGATAGTTGAAATTGCGGGAAGACGGCGATATGCGCCAGTGTGCCGGCGACGCTGCGCGTGCCTTCGGCTGGACAAAACCCGTACTGCGCCTCAGGAATTTCCTCGGCGATTTGAATCGTGTTCTGGCGGACAGTGCGAAAGCTGGCCGCCAGCTGGACGGCTCCGTAGTGATTCATGGACAACAGTTCCTCTCAATACGCTGCATGGGTCAAGCACCCCCACCATGCCGTGCACGTTCGCGAGACGGGTTGGGAGGGCGACGGTCCAGGAGAGACCGTGGAGACATTCTATCCGGGAACGCCGAGCCGGGGCCGCGAGTACAATCAGTCAGCTCGTCACTGTCGCCTCAAGCCCCGACGCCGCAAGCGGGAGACCTAACGAATGCGTCGATTGTGTATCGCGTGTGTGCTGTCTGGCCTGATGATCTGGCACCAGTCTGACGTGCCTGGGGCCCAAGCGCCTGTGGGCACCGGGTCCGAGCGCGCAAGCTGCGAGGCATTGCTGCAGACCCGCAACCTCACCATCACCTATGCGGGCGTCGCGATGACGGCCGACGGAACCACGTACTGCTACGTGAAGGGCATTTTGCCGCCGGCGATTCAATTTCATGCCCAGTTGCCGCTGCCGGGCGACTGGAACGGTCGATTCCTCAAGTGGGGCGACGGCGGGAAGGACGGCGACCTCGACTTTGCCGACCATCGCGTCGGTGAGGGGTATGCCGTGGCCAACAGCAATACGGGCCACGATAGTGGCGCCGAGCCCGGTTCGTCGTTCGCGTACCAGAACAGGCAGGCGGAAATCGACTTTGGCTACCGGGCGGTCCACTTGACGACGGTCGCCGCCAAGACGCTGGTCGGCCAGTACTACGGTCGGGCCCCGGACTACGCGTACTTCGAAGGCTGCTCCACAGGCGGGCGTCAGGGACTGATGGAAGCGCAGCGGTATCCAGACGACTTCGACGGTATCGTCGCCGGCGCCCCCGCGAACCACTATCAGGCGATGAATGCGGTGCGGGTCTGGCTGCTCCAACGGATGTTTCGAGATGACTTCGCGGGTGCGTTGGCCTTTGATACGGATGGGGACGGGCGGTTTGACAGCCTCCGAAAGATGGAGATGCTGACAGAGGCGGTGCTGGCCGCCTGCGATCGGACGGATGGCATCGCGGACGGCGTGATCGATGATCCGCCACGTTGCGATTTCGACGCGGAGCGCGATTTGGCCGTCATGCAGTGCGCCGGCGACAACAATGCCGATGACTGCTTGACGGTGGCGCAGATACAGACGGTACGCGACTTCCACGCCGGGCCCCGCGACTCGGCGGGCCGCCCGATCTACTCGGGCAAGCCAGTCGGGTCAGAGGCACAGTGGGCAGGGCTGTTTATTCCCCATCCTGGGAACCGGTTTGCTCCGGGTGCGGTTGGCTTGGGTGGTGACCACTTGAACTACCTCTTCTACGATGAGGACCCAGGCGTCGCGCCCGCAAACATGCTCGATACTTCCAGTCCGGTCGATCCCGCCGCGACCCCACCAGAGTGGGCGTGGTGGAACTTCGATATCAACGACGTGACCGCGGGCAAGGGCGATGTCATGGGGCGGATCACCGACGCCACAGCGCCTGACCTGTCACGGTTCCTGGTCGACAACAACGGCAAGTTGATCCTGTACCACGGGTGGGCGGATGGGCTGGTGGTGCCGCAACCGACCCTCGCCTATTACCACGACATGGTGGAGACGACCTTTGGGGGCGATCTGTCAGCCGGTCGTGAACGGGCCCGATTGTTCATGGTGCCCGGGATGGGGCACTGCAGGGGTGGCAACGGCCCGGATAACTGGGACCGCCTGCGCCCGCTCGTCGACTGGGTCGAGCGCGGCACGGCGCCCGACGCGCTCATTGCGACACATCTGACGAACGGCGAGGTCGACAACGAGCGCCCCGTCTGCGCTGTGCCGCAGCGAGCGGTGTATACCGGACCTGCCGGCGGGGCCGATGACCCCGCGAACTGGGTCCAGTCGAACTTCGCCTGCCGGTAACAACGGGGGCATTCGAGAGACGCATGATCCGACAACAGACAACACGACTCCCGATGGCGGCCCTGGCTGCCGTGCTACTGGGTGGCTCCGCCGCAAGCGGCCAGTCTGCGCCGGATCCGGGTACATGGGTCATCCCTCGCACCGTTGACGGCCAGCCGGACCTGCAAGGGCTCTGGAACAACACCACGATCACACCGTTCGAGCGTCGTCCGGGCCAGG
Organism: uncultured bacterium; assembly: GCA_963934795.1. Classification (GTDB taxonomy): domain Bacteria; phylum Acidobacteriota; class Vicinamibacteria; order Vicinamibacterales; family UBA8438; genus UBA8438. The sequence goes on along the minus strand of CAWWAF010000010.1, from coordinate 26,160 downwards.
CCGAGTTCATCACCGAGGATGACGCCGCGGCGGCTGAACGCTCCGCGATCGAGCGGCGAGCGGAGGCCAACGCGCCGAGTATGCCGCGCACTGAACTGCTGCCTGCCGGACGGAGTACGGGGTCCGTGAATCAGTTCTGGTTCGGGCCGCGGTTTCAGATCGTGGGAAGTCGACGGAGTTCGCTGGTGATTGACCCGCCAGATGGCCGTGTGCCGCTGAGGCCAGAGGCTGAGGCGCGACGGGACTATCTGGTCGAGCATCGCACCGACCGCGTCGAGAACATGAGCGTCTATAGCCGGTGCATTACGCGTGGTGTGCCTGGGACCATGTTCCCGCAGGCCTACAACAACGGCTACCAGATTCTGCAGATTCCTGGGTTTGTGGTGATTCGGGCGGAAATGATGCACGTGCGTATCATCCCGCTTGATGCCGGTCCGCACGTACCCACGCCGGTCCGCGGCTGGATGGGTGACTCGCGAGGCCGGTGGGAGGGTGACACGCTGGTGGTGGAAACCACCAACTTCGACGCGAAAGGATGGATCTCGTCGAACGCGTCGGCGGGGCGGATGCATGCTGTGCCGCAAACCGATGCGTTGCACATCGTCGAGCGGTTCAGGCGGACGGCCGAGGACACCATCACCTGGCAGGCCACGATCACGGATCCGGACGTCTATGCGGCGCCCTGGACCGTCGAGGTGCCGTTTACCAGTCGACCCGACTACGTCATTTACGAGTACGCCTGCCACGAAGGCAACCACGCCGTCCAAGGCGTCATGGGCGCCGAGCGCGTCGTCGAGCGACGCGCCGGCGCCCGGTAGGGCCGGTCACAGCGCTACCACCCGAGACGGATCGCGTACCAGAGGGCCAGGGCGATGAGCAGCCCAATCCCGAGCAATGCGGTCACGCTCGTGGTGAAGTACGGATACACCATCAAGAGCAGGCCTGCCGTCAGCTGTGGCCACCGCTGCTGCTTCTTCCCGTAGACGAAGAGAACGAACCCGGCCGCACCTGGGATGAGAGACAGAAATAGCCAGGCGGGGTCAAAAGACATAGCTCAGGTGTAAGCGTATCGCGCGTCAGAGTGTCACGTGAGCGCCGACGCGTCGCGATCGCGACGTAGAAGGACTGTCATGCCAATAGACCGTCGCGAATTTCTCGCCGGCACGGCCGGCGTGGTCACCTGTGGTGCGACCGCGTTGCGCGAGTACAATCGGGCGGTCCCGTGAACTCATGTTCCCTTCAGTAGACACCGTGGCGTTCGATCTCGACCGGGTCCGCCGCGCGCGCGCGCGGCGGAGGGCGCGGCACGGGGCGATCACTGTCTGCGTGGTCAGCGTCGCCTTGTGGGCGTCTGGCGTCTCGGCTCAGCCAGCCGACCTGGCGCAGGGCAAGCGGCTCTTCGAGAGCCAGTGCGGTAGTTGCCACGGTCCTCTTGGGAATGGCGGCAAGGGGGCCAACCTGGCCCAGCCTCGGCTGCGCCGCGCGTCCGACGACGAGGCGCTGTTCAATATCATTCGGCGTGGAATCCGGGGGACCGAGATGCCGGGCTCTCCACTGACGCCGAGCCAGGTGTCGAGCATCGCGGCCTACGTGCGGACGCTGGGCCGGGTCGCCCCCGAGAACATCCCCGGCGACCGCATGCAGGGGCAAGGAGTCTATGCGTCGCTTGACTGCGCGCGGTGCCACACCGTGGGTGGTCGTGGCGGGGTGGTCGGCCCAGACCTTGGCGATATCGGAGTCCGTCGCAGTGCCGCCCATCTGCGGGAAGCGCTGACCGACCCCGCGGCTTCAGTCCCCGATGGCTTTCTCCAGCTTCGGGTCGTCGCGCGAGACGGTCGTGTATTTTCCGGGGTGAGGGTCAATGAGGACGGATTTTCGGTGCAATTTAGGGACCTCCAGGGGCGTCTGCACTCGTTCTGGAAGCACGAACTGGACGTCTTGGACCAGCAGTGGCAGCGGTCGCCGATGCCGAGTTATGCGGGCAGGCTGACCGCGGACGAGACCGATGATCTTGTCGCGTATCTGGTCTCTCTCAAGGGAATTACGGACCAATGACGACGTCAGCGCCACCCTTTCGCCTCCCCACCATGCTCGCGGTGCTTGTGTCTGTGCTGGTCGCGGTGCCGGGTCGCGCGCCCGGTCAGGTGCCTTACGAAAGAATCCTGGATGCCGCGTCTGAGCCGGAGCATTGGCTGACGTATTCGGGCACGTACGGGGCGCAGCGCTACTCCACGCTGGACCAGATCGACCGTGACAACGTCGGTGAGCTTCAGCCGGCGTGGATCTATCAGGCCCGCTCGCTGCAGAAGTTCGAGGTGTCGCCGCTGGTGGTGGATGGGGTCATGTACATCACCGAAGCGCCGTCGGACGCGACGGCGCTCGACCTTCGGACCGGACGACCCATTTGGAGCTACCGACGGTCGCTCCCGCAGGGCATTGTGACCTGCTGTGGACAGGTAAACCGTGGGGTGGCGCTGCTCGATGACCAGGTCTTTCTCGGCACCGTCGATGCGCACCTGGTGGCGCTCGACGCCAGGACCGGCCGTGTGCGTTGGGACGTCGAGGTCGCCGACTATGAGCTCGGCTATTCGGTGACCGTCGCACCGCTCGCGCTGAAGGACAAAATCATTGTGGGCATTTCCGGCGGCGAGTATGGGATTCGCGGCTTCCTCGATGCCTATGACCCTCTCACGGGTGAGCGGCTCTGGCGGTTCTGGACCGTGCCCGGGCCGGGAGAGGCTGGACACGAGACGTGGTCGGGAGACAGCTGGCAGAGGGGCGGGGCGCCGACCTGGGTGACTGGTGCATACGATCCCGAACTGGACCTCCTCTACTGGGGGACGGGGAACCCTGGCCCGGACTTCATCGGGGAGGTACGCGAGGGCGACAACCTCTATTCAGAGTCGCTTCTCGCGCTGGACCCCGACACAGGCGAGCTGAAGTGGCATTTTCAGTTCCTCCCTCACGACATCCACGACTACGACTCGACCCAGGTCCCCGTGCTTCTCGACGCCGATTTTGAAGGCCAACCGCGGCAACTCGTGGTCTTTCCGAATCGCAACGGTTTTTATTACGTGCTGGACCGGGCGACTGGCGAATTCCTGGTTGGGAAGGCGTTTGCCAAACAGACCTGGGCACTAGGTTTGGATGAGAACGGCCGGCCCATCGAGAACCCCGACACCATCCCAACCGCGGAGGGGGCCGTGGTCTACCCGGACGACGATGGCGCGGCCAACTGGTACAGTCCCACCTACAGTCCGCAGACGAACCTGATCTACCAGAACGTGCGAGAAAAGGGCGGCGTCTACTATCTGGCCGACGCGACATACGAGCCGGGCAAGATCTACATGGGCGCGAGCCGTCGGGTTGTGTCCGGAGAGGATCCTCAGGGGTTCCTGCGGGCCCTCGACCCCCTGAGCGGAGACCTCGTGTGGGAGATCGCGGTGCGCGCGCCGCCCTGGGCCGGGCTCATGTCCACCGCGGGCGGCCTGGTGTTCTCGGGCACCATGGAGGGAGACTTCTTCGCAGCCGATGCACAGACGGGTGATGTCCTGTGGCGGTTCCAGACAGGCGGGGCGGTGTACGCCAACCCGATCACCTATCTCAGCGAGGGGCGGCAGTTCGTCGCGATCGCCGCGGGCAACTCGCTGGTGACGTTCGCACTTCCAGACTGACGTCGGCACGGCGGTGGCCCTTGAGTGGAGTGGTGTCGGGGGCGTAGGATGAACTAGTCGGATAGTCAATGTTCACTATGAGTAGCGAGGGGGAACCATGCGCCATCGAGCGATCGCGTCCGTGAGTGCCGTTGCCGTGCTGGTCGCGGGTGTCTCGACGGGAGCCCTGCCGGTGGCGGCCCAGTCTGCCGCAGTGGCCACAGAATGGGGACAGCCGGACCTACGTGGTATCTGGGATTTCCGCACCATTACGCCATTGGAGCGTCCCGAGGAGCTCGGTGACAAGGCGTTTCTGACTGAAGAAGAGGCGGCCAACCTCGAGCAGGAGGTCGTCGAGCGCAACGCGCGACTAGCGACTCGCTCCGCCGAGCGCACCACGGCCGCGAGTCAGGTGGACCGGCGCGCCGACGGGACCCCCGGTTTCTACAATAATTTCTGGCTGGATCAGGGCACGCGGGCGGTTGAGACACGGCGCACGTCGCAAATCGTCGATCCGCCGAATGGCCGCGTGCCTGCGCTTACCGCGGCGGGGCAGGCTCGGGCCGACGCCAGTCGACTGTATCGGGAGGAGCATCCGGCAGATTCGTGGGTGGACCGAACCACCTCTGACCGATGCCTACTGGGGTTCAACGCGGGTCCGCCGCTCACCCCGGGCGGATACAACCAGAACCTGCAGATTTTTCAGACGCCGGACCACGTCGTGCTGGTGACCGAGATGGTCCATACCGTGCGGGTGGTACCGCTCGATGGCCGTCCAGCCCTCGGTGACGATCTGCGCCAGTGGTCGGGCGATGCGCGTGGCCACTGGGAGGGCGACACGCTGGTCGTGGAAACGTCCAATTTCAGCGACGAGAGACGGTGGAGGAACACCACTGACAGCCTGACGCTGGTGGAGCGCTACACCCGGGTTGACGCGGGCACGCTCGAGTATGAGTACACCGTGAGTGACCCGGAGACGTGGACGAGTCCCTGGACGGCGTCGCTACCGTTGCAACGCACCGACGTACCGATGTTCGAGTACGCCTGCCACGAAGGCAACCACAGCATGGACGGCATTCTGGGCGGGCATCGCGCCGACGAGCGGGCGGCCGCGGCAGGCCGCTAGAGCGACGGGGGCGGAGCGAGTGATTCGATCTCATGCAGGCGGGTGAGATCTATCGTCACGCGATCGGTAGAAGGTCCTTACATATCGTGAAGCGGGCACCCCAGAGAGTGTCCGTGGCATCGTAGCTCGTCTTGGCGTGTACGGTCTGCGCGACGGTCTCGTCATCGGCGGGTGGACGATGCCCACCCCCATTTCCTCCCTTGGGCGACGGCATCCGGAGGCTCACCATGCGTGCTACAGCGTTCGCTCTCGTCGCCGCCCTCGTTCTGATTACACCAATCGGTCATCCGCGCGCGGCGGAGGGACCCATTTCCGGCTTTCCAGGCAACCAGACCGAGGTGCAGCGAGCACTCGAGGCTCGGTTCGACGAGGGACTCGACCCCGGCGACCTCCGCTCGTGGATGCAGCACTTGAGCTCGCGCCCCCATCACGTGGGCTCGCCCTTCGGACGCGAGGTTGCGGAATTCATCGCGGACAAGTTTCGCGAGTGGGGGTATGAGACCGAGGTCGAGACCTATCAGGTGCTGTTTCCGACGCCGCGACTACGTCGGCTCGAGATGGTGGCGCCCACCCGTTTCACGGCCGCGCTCGAAGAGCCGGTGCTGGCCGAGGATCGCACATCGGGTCAAAAAGACGAGCAGCTCCCGACCTACAACGCGTACTCGATTGATGGCGACGTGACGGGCGAGCTGGTCTACGTCAACTACGGCGTTCCGGCCGACTACGAAGAACTCGAGCGGCGCGGTATCGATGTGGCTGGCAAAGTGGTGATTGCTCGGTACGGGGGCTCTTGGCGTGGGATCAAGCCCAAGGTCGCGGCCGAGCACGGTGCCATCGGGTGTCTTATCTACTCCGATCCGCGCGACGACGGCTACGCGCGGGGCGATGTCTACCCGGACGGTCCGTACCGGATGGCGGACGGGGCGCAGCGCGGGTCGGTGGCCGACATGCCGCTGTTTCCCGGGGACCCCCTGACTCCGAACGTCGGCGCCACGGAGGATGCCGAACGCCTCGATCTGGACGAGGCCCCCACGCTCACGAAGATCCCGGTACTGCCCATTTCGTACGCCGACGCGCAGCCGCTGCTGGCCGCGCTTGGTGGACCGCTGGCGCCCGCCGCATGGCGCGGTGGTCTCCCGTTGACCTATCACGTGGGCCCAGGCCCGGCGCAGGTCCATTTGGAACTCGCGTTCAATTGGGACATCGAGCCGGCCTACAACGTGATCGCGCGGCTCGAAGGTCGCGAGCGGTCAGACCAGTGGGTGCTGCGTGGCAACCACCACGACGCATGGGTGAACGGTGCCGCGGACCCGGTCAGCGGACTGGTGGCCATGATGGCTGAGGCCAAGGCGATTGGTGGCCTCGCCCGCACCGGGTGGCGGCCGCGACGTACCATCGTCTTCGCGGCCTGGGACGCGGAGGAGCCAGGCTTGATCGGCTCCACGGAGTGGGGGGAGCACCACGCGGATGAACTGCGCGAACGTGCCGTGGCGTATATCAACACCGACGGCAACGGTCGCGGGTTCCTGAATATGTCCGGGTCTCACACACTCGAACGGTTTATCAACGAGGTGGCGCGCGACGTCACGGATCCCGAGACCGGTGTGAGCGCCTTCGCGCGGCGTCACGCTCGGCGCCTCGCTCGCGGAGATACCGAGGACCTGGACGGCACGCGCGACCACCGCATCAACGCGCTCGGATCTGGGTCCGACTACACGCCGTTCCTCCAGCATCTGGGTGTCGCGTCGCTCAACCTCAGCTTCGGAGGAGAGAGCGGGGGCGGTTCGTATCACTCGATTTTCGATTCGTTCGACCACTACACGCGCTTTATCGATCCCACGTTCGAGTACGGCATTGCGTTGGCTCAGACAGCGGGCCGCGCCGTACTCCGGCTGGCGGACGCCGAACTGCTGCCGTGGGACTTCACCGCATTCGAGGCGACGGTCACGCGCTATGCCGACGAGGTGGTCGCCCTGACCGACGACATGCGGGAAACCACGGAGCGCCAGAATAGGCTCTTGCGTGACGGCCGGTTCCAGCAGGCGGCCGACCCGACCGAGCGCTACGATCCGCCGGATGCGGAGGAGCCGGTTCCGCATCTGAACTTCGCGCCGGTTCGCAACGCCCTCGTCGGGCTCCGGGAGAGCGCACGGGCGCACGAGGCGGCCCGTCGGGCTCTCGTCGCTAGCGGCGACCGGCTCTCGACGGATCAGGCGCGCGCGGTCGACGAGATTCTCTTCCGCACGGAACGCGCCATGACGCACCCCGACGGACTCCCGGGCCGCCCGTGGTTCGTTCACCAGATCTATGCGCCCGGGTTCTACACGGGGTACGGCGTGAAGACGCTGCCCGGCGTCCGCGAAGCGATCGAGGAACGAGACTGGGGTGAGGCGCAGCGGCAGATTGTGACGCTCGCCGACACCATCCGGCAGGTGGCGACGGAAGTTGATCGTGCGACCAGATTGGTGGAGCCCGCGGGGCCGTAGCGGCCGGCGCCGGCTGCGGCAGACGTCAATATGCAGGACGGCGTGGGGCGACGGTGCAGGGGAGAGGTCCGATGATCAAGGTCGTGCTCAAGGTCGTGATGGCGGCCTTCTATGTGTTCTCCGGGATCAACCACTTTCGCAGTCCCGAGTTCTATCTCAATCTGATGCCCGCGTACCTGCCCGCTCATGAGGCGGCCGTTGTCTGGAGCGGTGTGGCCGAAATAGCCTTGGGCCTGCTCCTGCTGTGGCCCCGCCGTCAGTGGCTCGCGGCGTGGGGCATCATCGCGATGCTCATCGCGTTCCTGCCCGTCCACGTGCACATGCTGGTCAACAGTCATCTGTATCCGGAGACTGCGGTGACGTTCCTCTGGCTGCGATTCCCGATGCAGGCGCTCCTGGTCGCCTGGGCGCACTGGTACACCCGGGTCCCGGCCCGCACAACCGCGGCACGCTGAGCATCTGCGGCGCGACCAACCGTCACGAGTCGCGACGCAGGGCCTTCTAAGTGATGCCCGGAGCAGCCTCACTTCGGAACGTCTCCGTCGGGAAGGCGGGTCATCTGTCGTTTCTACGGCTCGTGGCAGCACATTCCGGTTGCTTGAACTCCCGCCCATCCTCATGCGCCAAGAAGGCATCGTAACGATACGTGTCGTCGTTGACGAATACGTATACGGTCCCGGGTGAGCGTTCCGCCTCAGGCAGGGTCCGGCGGGCGGGCTTAGAACAGGTGTTCGGAGACGACGTACTCCACGCCGAGGAGCGGGCTGGTGTAGGTATGCGTATAGGAGTGGTGCGGCACCATCTCTAGCACGAGGCCGGCCGCGATGGGCACGGTGGTGACCTTGGCCCACTCCAGTGTCTCGGCGAGCTCGGCCCAGTGGTCTTCCACCAGGATGTGCACCGCAGGTGGGCCTGGAGCGAACCCCGGGAATCCGGTGAGCGTGACGTGGAACATCCAGTCCCTAGGCTACATCAGTGGTACCCCGAATAGGCACACCAGCTACAATTCCGATGTCCAAACATCCATGCTTGGCAAATCTACGCGCGCCCCGCGACCCGCCGTCGTCTTGGTCTTCATGGCGTACCTCGCCGGGGCCCCGGCAGCGGTCGCGCAAGAGATGCCGTCGGCACGAAATGGGGGGACGGACGGCGAGCCGCGCCTGGTCGCGGTGGCCCCATTTCAGAACATCTCTGCCCAACCGGACGACAGATGGATTGGTGCTGGTATCGCCGACTCGGTTCTCCGAGTGCCGGAACAGAGGCTTGGTGGTCAAGGTCAACCGGCTTTTTCATTTTTGACGAGGCGTGCCCGCGGATGAGGCACGACAAAGGAGAGAGGTGTCATGCGGTTCGCTTACGTCTTCGCGGTGACGTCAATCCTGTGTGCGGCCCCGGTCGTGGCACAGCCCCGTCTCACGATGGATTGGGAAGGGATGGCCGAGCGGCTGGTCGCCCAGCTTGCCCCAGAACCGGGAGAGCGGATCCTGCTGCTTGCCCGCCCAGGGATTTTCGACGAGATAGTGCCGCACGTGCGGTACGCGCTGATGGAGGCTGGCGCGGTCGACCTCGGCGTCGTGGACGTGATCGAGGAGCCGTTTCCCGAAGGGTGGGACGCGGAGGTCCTTCGTCGCGGCTATGCCGACGCCCGGTCCGCCTACAAAGAGATGTTTCGTGATGTCGACGGCGCGATCATGATGCCAGGGGCCAGACCGGGGCAGCCTGCGTATGGCGCGCTTCAGGACTGGCTGAATGAGGGCGTCGGGCGGACCATCCACTTTCACTGGACCCACAACGGCAGCGCGTTCCCGCTGCCCGGACAGCCGCTTCCCGGCCAGACCGCGATAGACGCCCACTACCAGCGTGCGCTCCTCGAGACGGACTACCGCGCGCTCGCAGCCAAGCAGCGTGACTTTGTCCAGGCCATGCGGGGCGCCGATGTCCGTGTAACCTCGCCCAGGGGGACAGACATCAGCTTCCGGATCGGCGACAGGCCCGTGAATCTGCAAGATGGCAACGCGTCGCAGGCGCGCACCGACCAGGGGGTCATCCTGATCGATCGAGAAATAGAGCTCCCGGCCGGTTCAATTCGGGTTGCACCCGTCGAGGAGTCGGTGAATGGCGTCATCGTGTTTCCGTCATCGCAGTGGGACGCCCGGCCCGTCGATGGGTTGCGCATGACATTCGAGCGGGGGCGCATCGTCGGCATGACGGCAGAGCAGGGACTGGACGCCGCTCAGGCGGAACTCGACGGCGCGCCGTCGGAGGCTCGCGCCTTCCGCGAGTTCGCGCTGGGTTTCAATCCGCTTCTCGCGGTGCCGGAGCGAGGTCCGTGGGTTCCCTATTACGGGTATGGGGACGGTGTGGTCAGGCTGTCCCTTGGCGACAACTCGGAACTCGGAGGCACTGTCACCGGCGGATATGTGCGCTGGAATTTTTTTACCGACACGACGGTGTCACTCAACGACGACGTCTGGGTGCGAGACGGTCGGCTCGTACGATAGGGGAGTCTCGCGAGTGTTACATATTTACATCGATGGCGACGGATGCCCGGTCAAGCCAGAGGTCTACAAAGTGGCGCGGCGCTACCAGTTGCATGTGACCTTGGTGGCCAACAGTTGGATGAAGCATCCGACGGCTGAGTGGTTGACGATGCAGGTGGTCGAGGAGCAGTTCGATGGGGCGGATGACTGGATTGTCGAGCACGCCGGTCGCGACGACATCGTCATCGCCAGTGACATCCCGCTGGCGGACCGTTGCTTGAAGAAGGGCGCGCGCGTGCTGGGGCACCGCGGGCGTCCATTCAGCGAGGACTCGATCGGCGACGCCCTGGCGACGAGAGATCTGATGTCGCACCTCCGCGAGATGGGCAGCCCCGCGGATGGCGAGGCCCCATTTGACCAACGGGACCGGTCCCGGTTTCTGCAAGCGCTCGATCAGATCATCCAAGCGATCAAGCGGGCCACCTGAGGTCCGTGCCGAGGCCCGCCTGGCGCCGCCTTGGGGTTTACTGGGGAACTGGCCCACCGCCGTAGAACCATTCGAGCGCCTGGTCGTCCGCGCAGATGTCGCGCCCGACGGCCCGCAGATGCGCGGAGATGTCCTCGGTCATCCCGTCAGCCCTCGCGGCACCAGCCTTCCCCGTGCGCACCATCGCACCGGGTTCCAATACTGGTACCTCGGTCGCCGTCAAGGCATCGAATTTTGTGCCGTGCTGTTTCATCCACGCAAAGGAGGTGTACTCGGTAATTGTGCTCCAGGCGTCGGGGGTGGGGTGTGCCCCGATGAAATCGGCGATTCGCCGAATTGAGCCCTCGTGGTCGCGCTTCATATCTGTGAAGTGCATGAGCAGGACGTTCGATCTGTGCCTGAGCGGCCACCAGGAGGTGAGGAACCCGAAGAGCGCGCGATTCAGGCCCATGGTGTCCAAGACCTCGCGGTAAAACGTCGGGAAATCCGGACGCGTCAACGCGGCCCTCGGTACCTGCCACAGATTGAGCCAGGCCTCCGTGTGCTTCTCAAAAAACGGCCTGGCTGACACCAGGGCCTCTTCGGGATTGCGGACGATCAGGATGTAGCGAATGTCCTGCCCGATGTCAGGTTCGACGTAGGGGAGCATGGGGGGGCAGCGTGGGACTTGAACGCCCGGGGACGATCGTGTCGCATGCCGTCGACGCGGTCGAGCAGCTCGCCGACCGGCATGCCGGGCCGCGTCAGCAGTTCGAGCCACGGCACCTCGGCGTAGATATCCTCGAAGTTCGGATCGCCCCCCGTCAACAACTGGTGCACGATATTCATCGTCCACGTGGTCCCGCTCTTGATGGGAACCGAGATCACAATGTCCTTGTCTCGCCATGTGATCTGTTGCTGCATGCGTGGGTCAATCCAGCCTGGCAACCCGCCCTTCTGTGAGTCAGTCATTGCATCCCTTCGCGTAGTCGGTGTGCGCATCCAGCTTATCAACTGTCACTGCCACGAGTTCAATGACCTCGCGCACACTGTCGCGCGGGCCCCGGTGATAAGGTTCGAGCGACTGGGGAATGTGTCCCCATGGCGGCATCTTGGAGGCCAAGTATGCGGAAGCAGATCGTGTGGTGTGCGGTAACGTCGGTGCTGTTGGCCCTGCCGGTCGGCGCCAGTGCGCAGGCGGCCAGTTGGCAGGAGGTCCAGGTGGCTGACATCGAGTCGATGCGGGATAAATTTATTCAGCTGGCTCGGGCGTTTGACGAGTCGCAATACGACTGGCGTCCCATGGCTGGAGTCCGGTCGGTCCAGGCTGTGCTCGGACTCGCCGTCGCCGAAGCCCACATGTTCCCCACGGGCTGGGGGTACGACCCGCCCGCGGTCGCCGCGGACGGCTTCGGACCGGAGATGGAACGCGCAGCGTCGCTCGACAAGGCAGCCCTCTTGGCTGAACTCGAGACCTCGTTCGATTTCCTGGTCGCCGTGGTCCGCGACATGCCCGAGTCGAAGCGGGTATCGGACGGATCGTATTTCGGTCGGGAGATGCCGGTCCACGCAAGCATCGCGACCGCCATGGCCGACATGCACGAGCACCTCGGGCAGCTCATCGCGTACGCACGGGCTAACGACGTCGTTCCACCGTGGAGCCAGCCGGCCCAGTAGGGACGGGCCCGTGACGGGCCTTCTAAAGATCGGCGGTCGCGGCACCGACAACAAGGCCGATGCCCCCGCCCTCACATGCGCACCCGGTTTCCGCACCGGCACCGTTCGTTGCGATCGGGCATCGACCGCTCCGGCGGCTCGTAGGCGCCGTCGGTCCGATGGTGGACGCGGCGACCACGCTGGTCGGCATGGCGTGGACCGAGGGGGCGACCGTGCTCGCGCGGCTCGGCTATCAGTGGAATGTCCTGGGAGAACGGGACGCGCTCGGCGCGGTGCTGACCAGATCGAATGCGTCGCCCGAGTGGAACGAACACGATTTCTTCCAGACCGGTCTGGCGGATGTTGGTCGGCTTATGACGGACATCGCCAGGCGGGCGCCGTGGGTGGCGACGCGTCGAGCCCTGGATTTCGGGTGTGGCATTTGGCGGATCACGCTGGCGCTCAGCGGCCACTTCGTGGAGGTGCACGGAGTCGACGTGGCCCGTTCGATGATTGCGCGCGCGCGGCAAGAGAACGGCGCATTGGGGCGATGTCACTTTGAAGTGAACCGACGCCCGCACTTGCGCCAGTATCAGACGGGAACGTTCGACCTCGTCTACAGCCGCCTCGTGCTGCAACACATTCCGCCGGAGCTCGTAAGGCGATATATTCCGGAACTTGTCCGGGTGCTGGCACCTGGCGGTTTGCTGGTGTTTCAGTTGCCCACGGTGATTTCGGACCCCAGACGATCGTTCTATGACGCGCCGGTACGCGGGCATGTCAAACGCGCATTGCCGAAGCGCATGGTGCGGGCCTACCGGACGTTGAAGTACCCACTCTTCCGGCCGCGGGCGACCAACATGGAAATGTTCGGCCTGGCCCGCGACACGGTCGTTGAGCTGGTGGACCGAGCTGGCGCGCGCATGCTGGCGATGACACCGGACGCGAGTCATGGTACGAACGAGCCGGGGTTCGAGTATTGGGTGACGCGGCCGTCTGCGGTTTCCCGTAGGCCCAACGTCCCCAGTCTGGCCCGCGTTTCGTAACCACAGCGGTTGCACCTACCTCGACATCACCTGCCTACCCGCCGCACTCCACGGACCGCTGTTGTAGTTTGTCTTGACCTGAACCAGCGACCCGGGCATCCTCGGAACGAGCCTACGTCTGGCACGGACACCCCTGGTCCGTACGCATCAGGGCGTTCCCGCGTCAACGCGGAGGAGAGTCGCGGAGGAGAGTGCATGAAAGCGGGAATCGTATCGGCTGTGGCGCTGCTGGCGAGCGTGACGGCGCTGGCGCAGGATACACGGGTCACCATACGCGCCGGGCGTCTCGTCGACGGCGCTGGCGGGATGAGTGAGAACGTTCGGTTGACCCTCGATGGGGCGCGGATCGCCAGTGTGGACCGACTGCGTGGGCAGGTGACCTACGACCTGTCTGAATTTACGGTGATGCCCGGGCTCATCGATACCCATGTGCATCTGACGGCACACTTTGATGCGGATGGGCATACGCACGACGACCCGGACGAGACCGCAGAGCAAACCATGCTGTTTGCGGTCGAGAATGCATATCAGACCCTGATGGCCGGTTTCACGACGGTGCAGAGCCTGGGTAGCGTTCGCGACAAGTATCTGCGGGAGGTGATTGCACGTGGGACCCTCCCGGGGCCACGCATCCTCACGTCGCTTAGCGCCGTCACCGCGGACACCGGTGCCCCCGATGAGATTCGAGGCTACGTACGGCAGCTCGCTGAGGACGGGGCCGATGTCGTGAAGATTTTCGCCTCGGCCAGCATCCGGGACGGTGGGGCCAAAGTGATGAGCGACGAGCAACTCCAGGCGGCGTGTAGCGAAGCCACCCGGGTTGGGCTGAGAACGGTGGCTCACGCCTATGGGACAGAGAGTGTGACGGCGGTGATCGAGGCGGGGTGTGGCGGCATTGAGCACGGCACCCGCTTTAGCGATGGAGTCATTGAGCTGATGGCGGAGCGCGGTACCTATCTCGACCCGCACGTTGGGTTAGTCTGGGCGAACTACCAGGAACACAAGGACAGCTTTCTGGGAACTGGTAACTATACCGAAGCGGGTTTCGCCCGGATGGAAGAGGCGCGGGTGGCCGGATACGACACGTTTCGGCGTACGGTGCAGCACGGTGGCGTGAAGCTGATTTTTGGCAGCGACGCCGTCGCCGGGGCTCATGGCCGGAACGCCGAGGAACTCATCGCTCGCGTCAACGATGGCCGACAGGCTCCGATGGACGCCATTGTCTCAGCCACATCGCGCGCGGCCGAATCGCTGGGCATGGCCGACCAACTCGGGACGCTCGCACCAGGGTTCGAGGCGGACCTAGTCGCCGTCGCCGGCAATCCGCTCACGGACATCGATGCGATGAAGGCGATTCGATTCGTGATGAAGGGCGGCGTCGTGTACCGGCCAGTCACTCCGTGAGCCACATGTTGCGACCAGAAGTGAGGGTTTGATGAAGCGCCGAGATTTGTTGAAATCAGCCGTTGCCGCCGGGGCTGGTGTTATGGCCGGTGGGTCCACCGAGTATAGGACGGCCGCCGCCGCCCAGGCTCCAGGGGCGGGCGTTGACTTCGAGACGTTCGAATTGGGCGACTTTACCCTGTTATCTGGTGAGGTGCTGCGCTCGGCCACGCTGGCCTACAAGACGCATGGCACGCTCAACCCTGCCAAAGACAACGTCATTGTCTATCCCACGTGGTATGCCGGCCGGCACACGAGCAATGAAGGATCCATCGGTGAAGACCTCGCTCTCGACCCCACCCGATATTTCATCGTGGTCCCGGACCAATTCGGGAACGGGTTGTCGTCCTCGCCGAGCAACACCCCGCCCCCGCAGGATCGCATGCGGTTTCCGGTCGTGCACCCGTACGACAACGTGCGAGCGCAGCACAGACTGCTGACGGAGCGCTACGACATCGAGCGGATCAAACTTGTTGTCGGTTTTTCCATGAGTGGCCAGCAAGCGTTCCATTGGGGGGCGCTGTACCCAGAGATGGTTGAACGCATTGCGCCGATCTGCGGGAGCGCTCGGACTGCAGTCCATAACTACGTCTTTCTGGAAGGCGTCAAGGCGGCCCTCATGGCCGACTGCGCCTGGGCAAATGGAGAGTATGCGAGTCCGCCGCTGGCTGGCCTGCGAGCGTTCTCGCGCGTCTATGCCGGGTGGCTTGCCTCACAGAGCTTTTTTCGCGAGGGCCTGCATCGTGCGTACGGGGACGACGGCGTCGAAAGCATGCTCGTGTCGGTCGAGCGCTCGTTTGGCCGGTTCGACGCAAACGATCTACTGGCGATGCTGGCGACCTGGCAAGCCGCCGACATCGCGGCGCATCCCCGATTTGGCGGCGACCTTCGCGCTGCCCTCGCTACGATTCGGGCGCAGGCCTATGTCATGCCCTCTCGCACGGACCTCTACTTTCCGCCCGAGGACAACGAGGTGGAGGTCGCGCAAATGCCAAACGCTGAGTTGCGGGTAATTCCGAGCATCTGGGGGCATATGGCCGGCGGCGGCAGTAATCCAGGGGACCGCGTCTGGGTCAGCGAGCAGCTCACGGAACTCCTGGCGAGCTGAGTGTCGCCGGACCCGTGTGCCGGGCGATCTCGATATCCGTGGAACGACTGGAGGTGCGCCGCTCACCGGGAGGAGTTGCGGCGGTTCAGCCGACCCGTGTTCCGCCCAGCACCGTCTCGCTCGGAAACAGTCGCTGGCGTCCTGTTCGGGGATTTCCGTAATTGTCGAAGAACTCAAACGTGCCGTCGCGCAGTTCGAGCACCGCGACGTCGGCCGGGGCGCCCACGTTGAGTGTGCCCCGGTCGTGAAACAACGAAAAGATGCGCGACGGATTGATCGTGGCTCGAGCGATTACCTCGTCCAGCGTCATTCCAAAATTCAGAAACTTGGACAGAACATTGGGGAAGTCGATGACACTTTCGGCGGCCGGACTCGTCGTGCTGCCGTCGGTGGAGATGCTGTCCGGCCAGAAGCCCGACTGCATGATGCGGTCGAACGTGTCCCACCGCAGATGGTCGATCCGACCGTTGGCGACGTCGAACCATACGCCGCGTCGGCGCGCGGCTAGTACCTCTGGTAGGACCTGTCCGGCGTCATCGACAATGCTATTTGGAGGCGGAGCCAGCATGTGGGTGACGATGTCTCCTGACTGCAATTGGGCCAGCAGGCTGGGTAGCGGCGAGGTCGTTTGGCCCATGTGGATCATCACCGGCAGGTTGAAACCGGCGGCCACCTCTTGGGCGCGGCGCAAGACCTCGACGTCGTCGGCGGCGACGCCTCTCGTCAATCGCGCCTTGACCCCCACGACGACATCACGGTGGCGTGCGACGGCAGCCGTGGCCGCGTCAACATCCGCAAGGCGCAGGTCCATCGTGTCACCATCAGGAAGGATGCCGCTGCGCCCGATGTTGATCAGGAGACGGCCCGGCTGTGGCGACGCACGGACCACCGCGGCCATTTGGTCGAGCTGATCGGCTCCTGCCGAGCCGGCGTCGATCCACCCGGTGACACCACCGGACAGCCCCAGGGCTGGGCCCGCTGCCTCGCGAGCATAGTGCGTGTGGATGTCGAGCAGCCCGGGGACGACGAGTTTCCCCGTAGCGTTGATAACGTCCGCGGAACCAATCGCGATGTCGGTGCTGACTTCGGTAATGCGGCCACCCGTGATCGCCACGTCGCGGACAGCATTGAGCCGTAGCGAGGGATCGATGACCCGACCTCCTCTGATAATCAGGTCATAGTCGGCGGCAAACGCGGCCGCTGCCCGAGAAAAGGTCAGCGCGCTCGCGGCGGCTGCATGCACGAACTGTCGCCGATTCATCATCGTGTGTCGCTCCTAGCCAGCGGTTGAGGAAATGCTGCGCGCAGTTGCCTCGCATGTCAACACAGGGCCGAGACTTCGGTGGCGCGGCGATGGGGTTCAGGGAATAGGTTCACTGCGCGAGGCGTACAGTCTGCATATGAGCAACGCATGCATCAGTCGGCCTGGGCTTGCCGTGAGCCGGTGGCGTCCGGGACGCGGGTGCTGGTGAGGAGCGGCGGTGTTCGTCGTGCTGGTGGACATCGTATTCGGCTCGGCTCAGATGGTCGGCGTCCGCACCTACTCCCTTAACCATGTCGGCGTGGTGGATCGAGACGGGAGTCTCTGGATCGATGAGACCCGCACCTACACCTACGACGGTCAGTATTCGTGGGCGGAGTTCCGTTTGCTCCTCGAGAGAGCCGGGTCGACCAGCGAGTTCTCGTTGTTTGGGAGAGACCGCATGTTTACCCCGTCCGCGACCGAGGAGCCAGGCATCTACGCGCTCGAGTCACGCGCCCGCGAGTTGTATGTTAGATGGCACTGCGGTGCCGAAGACGAGCCCCGCTCTTTTCGACTCCGCCCGCGCGTATGCTTTGGGGAGACAGCTGGATGATGCGGCGAACCCGCTGCTAGGGGAGCTTGAGATGAATCGATTGACCGCCGGGCTTGTCACTGTCGCGTTGGTCGGAATGCTGCCGTTGTCCGCGACAGCGGGCCAGGACGGTGAATCCTTCACGGCCGGAGGGATCGCGGCGGTTTCGTTGCCGGATCCGCCGGTGGTGTATGGCACGGCCGAGGGCCAGGGCATCCGGGTGAGCGTCATGACGGATGGCCTGACCTATCCGTGGGGCTTTACGTTTCTGCCAGACGGCAGCGTGTTGGTCACGGAGCGGTTGGGCGCGCTGCGCGTAATTCGAAATGACGTGCTCGACTCGACACCGCTCTCCGGCGTGCCTGAGGTGTATACCGGCACCGCGCTGGCCGGTTTGATGGATGTTGCGGTGCATCCCGCGTTTTCTGACAACCGATGGGTGTACGTGACCTATTCGAAGCCCACCGAGACAGGTTCGACCGTGGCGCTGGCCAGAGGACGCCTGGAGGGGCACGGATTGTCCGAGGTGCGAGACCTCTTCGTGAGCAACGGCGATGGTTCGGCGGCAGGGGCGTCACGGCTGCTTTTTGCCCCCGACGGGACCCTTTTTATGACGTTGGGGGGAGCGTTCGGCGGGCGACGGCCAAACGCCCAGGACCCGGACAGCCACGTCGGGAAGATACTGCGGCTGCGAGACGATGGCACCGCGCCCGATGACAATCCGTTTGCCGGTCTGGCTGGGCGGCGGTCCGAGGTGTTTTCGCTGGGACACCGGAATCCAATGGGGATCGCGCTGCATCCGGACACTGGCGAACTCTGGGCTAGCGAACATGCGCCGCAGGGCGGCGACGAGGTCAACATCATCCGCGCCGGCCGCAACTATGGCTGGCCGGAGGTGTCGTACTCTCGCGAATACACCGGCCAGCGGGTCGCAGACCGTCCATGGCGCGAAGAATTTGAGCAACCGGAGGTCGTCTGGATTCCGTCCATCGGACCCTCGGGCCTGATGTTCTACACCGGTGACCGTTTTCCGGCGTGGCAGGGCGACCTCTTCGTCGGCTCATTGATGACCGGGCGGGTCGAGCGTACGGGGCATGTGGAGCGCATTAAATTCAATCGCCGAGGTCTTGAACAGCGTCGCGAGTGGCTGCTCGCCGATCTCCGTCGGCGCATTCGGGACGTGAGACAGGGGCCAGACGGCTTGATTTATGTGCTCACGGCTGGCAGCTTTCTCGGCATGGACCCGGCACGCGGCGACGGCGCGCTCTTGCGGATCGCGCCGGTGGGACCGTGATTGCCGACGGGCGGCGGTTGTGCACACCCAGATCTTCCATGTCTTGACATGGCTCGATAACTCACACACAGTGCGGACCAATATGGATACATTTGAACGCAGATGCGTTGGCGCCATGGCTCTCAGCGTAGTAGCGCTCACGGGAACCCTCCGGGCGCAAGCGCCTGAGCAAGCTGGCGGTTATTCGTCCGACGACTGGTCGTTTGCCGGCGGAGACCAGGGGAGTTCCCGCTATTCGACGCTGGCTCAGATTTCGACCGATACCATCGACCGGCTCGGCGGAGCCTGGGTCACACGCCTGGATGGGGGCGGATCATCACGTTCGACCCCAGTCATCAAAGATGGCGTCATGTTCCTGACGGCAGGGCCCAGTGTGCATGCGGTCAGCGGAGCGACGGGTGAGGCCATCTGGCGCTGGCAATCCGACAATCCGGAGGAGCGGATGGTGCCGTCCTGGCAAGGGCTCGGTCTGGGGGGAGGTCTGGTCTTTGTCGGGTTGGCGAGCTCTCAGGTCGCCGCGCTGAGCCAGGAGACGGGCGAACTGGTCTGGGCCTCCGCGGCCGGGAGTGTGCCACCGCAGGACGGTGAAATGGTCACGACCGCGCCCGTGTACGCACGCGGGCAGGTGTTCGTGGGCGTGGCCAACGGCGACTCCGGTGGGCAGGGGCGCGTGGTCGCCCTCGATGCGGCGACTGGTGAGATCGACTGGGCGTTCTTTGTCGTGCCTCGACCTGGCGAATTTGGCCATGAGACATGGCCGCAGGAGTCCGATATCTGGGAGGTCGGTGGTGGCGGCGTGTGGCTCAATGGCAGCGTCGATCCAGAGCTGGGGTTGGTGTATTTCTCAACCGGCAACCCGGCGCCGATGTTCGGCGGTGAGTTGCGCGAGGGCGACAACCTGTTTACCGCGGCCGTCATCGCACTCGATATGGAGACCGGCGAGCGACGATGGCACTTCCAGGTCGTGCGCCACGATATCTGGGATGCGGACATCGCGACCCCCATGTTGCAGTACGAGGTGGAGATGGGCGGCCAGACGCGCAAGGCGCTCGCCGCCATGCGGGCCGACGGCTTGCTCTTTCTCTTCGACCGAGAGACGGGTGAGCCCCTGATCCCGATCGAGCAACGGCCGGTGCCGCAAGATGCTGGTCTGATGACCGCCGACACGCAGCCGTTTCCGGTCGGGGCCGAGAGCATCATTCCGGACTGTTCCTATTGGCGAGATCGTGTGCCCCCGCCGTTCGAGCTCAGTTGCAGCGCGTTCACGCCCCCCTCTGTCGATCAGGAGACCGTCGTCGCGCTCAGCTCCCCGATTCCGATGGTGCGGGTCACGCCGATGTCCTTCAGTCCGCAGACCGGGTACATCTATGCGCAGGGCCGCGGGCATGTCGGACGGGCCAAACGATTTGCCGATCCCTGGATCTCGGACAACCGCCCAGGCGGCTATCTGCGGCTCGGGCTCCCAGAGTCGACCGGTGTGCTGGCCGCCGTGGACCCGACGACCAACACGGTCGCCTGGAAGCAGGATTTGCCGGGTGGCCGATTGGGCACCAGCGGTCCGCTCGCGACGGCGGGTGGCCTGGTGTTCTGGGGCGCGGCGGATGGCCAGCTTGACGCCTACGACGCCCAGACCGGCGAGCGCGTGTGGGCGTTTCAGGCCACTCCGGCCGGGACGCGGCTGCGGCCAGGTCCGACCGCGACCTACGCCATCGACGGAACGCAGTTCGTCGCCATTCCGATGGGCAGCGAAATCTGGGCGTTTGCGCTGGACGGCACCGTGCCCCCGCGCGACGAACCGTTGGATGAGCCGTTGGCGGACCTGGTTCGGTGGACCGGCCCGCCGCCTCGGGAGACCAACGAGGTGGAGACCTCCACCTTGCGCGAGAACCCGTCGTGGTCGCTTGGCGGCAGCCGGGGCGCTCTGGACGAGCACGCGTTCAACCCGCAGCGGGTCCAGGTCACGGTCGGCGCACGTCTGCGCATTGTCAACAATGGCGAGCTCGGCCACACCGTGGTGGCGCAGGACGACAGTTGGACGACGGGACTCATCGAGCCCGGGTTGTTCGGGACTGTGACCTTCGACCAAACCGGTACATTCCTGTTCCATTGCGATGAGCATCCCTGGGCCCTGGGCGAGGTCACCGTTGTTCGGTGAGACGACATTCCGTGAGATGACGCCATGAATAGCTATCTCGGCAGGTTGCTCGCCGCGGGTGTAGTGGGAACCCTGGCCTTGACCACGAGCGTGCTCGCGCAACCGTCAGAAAGCGGTCGTGGCTACCCGGCACAAGACTGGCCGCTCGTCGGTGGAGACTGGTCTGGATCCCGGTACTCGCAGCTTACCGACATCACGACGACCACGGTCGACCGGCTCAGCGGAGCCTGGGTCTCGCAGCTCGACGGCGGCGCGGCGTCCCGCGCCACGCCCGTGGTGAAAGACGGTGTGTTGTATCTCACCGGTGGGGCCAATGTCTTTGCCATTGACGCCCGGACGGGCGACACACTGTGGCGGTGGCAAACGCCCTCGTCCAACGAGCAGCGGGTGCCGTCCTGGCAGGGTGTTGCACTGGGCGGTGACCTGGTGTTCGTCGGGTTGCGGACCTCTGAAGTTGCGGCGCTTCGTCAAGAGACCGGCGAGCTTGTCTGGGTGCAGCCGGTAGGGAGCGTGCCGCAAGCGTTCGGAGAGGCCGTGACGACCGCACCGATGTACGCGCAGGGACGGATCTTTGTCGGCGTGGCCAGCGGTGATAGCGGGGGACAGGGGCGCATCGTCGCCTTGGATGCGGCGACTGGTGAGCTGCTGTGGACCTTCTTTGTCGTGCCGCGTCCCGGCGAGGCCGGACACGAAACCTGGCCTCAGGATTCAGACCACTGGCAACTGGGAGGGGGCGGGGTCTGGCTGGTGGGTACCGTCGACCCGGCCCTGGGCTTGGTCTACTTTTCGACCGGAAACCCCGTGCCGATGTTCGGTGGCGAGCTCCGGGCCGGCGATAACCTGTACACCGCCTCGGTGCTCGCTCTCGACGTCGAGACCGGTGAGCGCCGGTGGCACTATCAGGTCGTGCGTCACGATGTCTGGGATGCGGACATTGCGACGCCCGTCCTGCTCTACGACACCCAAGTCGACGGCCAGCCCCGTAAGGCGCTCGCAGCCATTCGAGCCGACGGCCACCTCTTCCTGTTCGACCGTGCGACCGGCGAGCCGCTCAGTCCGATTGAACAACGACCCGTGCCCCAAGATGCGAATCAACTGACGGCTGCGACGCAGCCATTTCCGGTGGCGGCCGAGAGCATCCTGCCGGATTGCTCGTTTTGGCGTGACAAGGTGCCACCGCCATTTCAGCTCAATTGCAGCGGGTTCACGCCGCCGTCTGTGGACCAACATACGATCGTGGCGCCCGGTGTCCCTATCCCGCGCGTGCGCGTGACGCCGATGTCCTACAGCCCGCAGACCGGCTACATCTATGCGCAAGGCGTGGCCATGGTCGGACTGGCGAGGCGCCCTGCTGATCCGTGGCTGTCCAACGCGGGTGGATTTCACCTGACACTGCCGGAGCCGGTCGGTATCCTCGCCGCGTTTGATCCGCGGACCGGGAGCGTGGCGTGGAAGCAAGAGGTGCCCTCGAGTCTTCTCGGGACCAGCGGACCGCTGACGACCGCGGGCGGCTTGATGTTCAGAGGCGTCCCGGACGGGCTCGTAGAGGCCTACGATGCGCGGACGGGCGTGAAGCGGTGGGCGTTTCAGACCGTCCTCGATAGGGACGCCGATGCGTCGGGGTCGAGAGTGGTGACCCGCCCCGGCCCCGCGGTGTCCTACCAATTGGATGGCACCCAGTTCATCGCGATACCGATGGGGCGAGAGCTCTGGGCCTTCCGCCTCGACGGACCCGTCGCCGCCCGCGGCGTGCCGGTCGCGGATCCCTGGGCAGGTCTTCCACCGTCAGGCCCCGCGCCCCGCGCGACGAGAGCCATCGAGACCGCGACACTCATCGAGAATCCGTCGTGGTCGATCGGCGGCCGGCGCTACGCTGTTCGTGAGCACGACTTCAGTCCGGTGCGGGCGCAGGTCGTCGCCGGCGTGCCGGTGCGCGTCCTGAACAACGGCGAGATGGCGCACACGATCGCCGCCCGAGACGCGAGCTGGACCACCAAGACCCTTGAGCCTGCGGGGTGGGAGTTCGTGACCTTCGACGAGCCAGGCACCTTTCTCTACCACTGCGTGGAACACCCGTGGGCGATTGGCGAGGTCACGGTCGTGCCGGACGGCGGGCCGTGACTGACCGCCGCCCGTGCGGGACGCCCGTCGCTGATTCTGCGCGGATGGAACCGCTGTCGGAGGAGTCATGAGGGGAGGCTGCTGTCAGTCGGTCGTCGCCGGTGTTATGGCGCTGGCGTTGGGCGCATCCGCCGCGCACGGGCAGAGCGCTCCGTATCCCCACGCCGAGGAGCCGACCGGTACGGTCCGCGAGATCTACGACGGCGCGCTGTCTCCGGAGATGGCGGTCCGCACGTTTCGCAATATCGATCGCCTCTTTCCGTCGGCGATCATTCCGGGTTCTTCGAATCCGCTTCCGCTACCGGTCGCGCCGGTCGCCATGCCGCCGATTCGCATCACGGACGATGGCCGCGAATACGGCCTGGCTGAGTTTCTGGACCGGAATCGCGTGGCGGGCCTGCTGGTGTTGCATGACGGGTTCATCAAGTTTGAGGACTACCGGTTTGGCAGGACAGCGCAGACTCGCTGGATGTCGATGTCGGTCGCCAAGTCCGTGACGTCGACGCTGTTCGGGGCCGCGCTGAAAGAAGGCCTGATCGAGAGCCTCACCGATCGGGTCAGGCGATATGTGCCGGCTCTGAGGGACAGCGCGTACGACGATGTGACGGTCCGTGACGTGCTGATGATGGCGTCAGGAGTTCGGTGGTTCGAAACCTACACCGGTCCCGCGTCGGACCGTCGACGCCTGCTCGAGGCGCAACTCGCACAAGAGCCCGGCGGGGCGCTCGCGATCATGAGTGGGTTGCCCCGTGCCGCTGAGCCCGGCACCATCAATACCTACAACACCGGCGAGACGCAGGTAGCGGCCGAAGTCCTGCGCAGCGCGCTGGGGCGACCCCTTGCCGAGTATCTGCACGATCGCATTTGGGAACCCTTCGGCATGGAGGCCGACGCCACCTGGTGGTTGGAATCGCCCGGCGGTACCGAGATTGGTGGAAGTGGCTTCGCCGCGACGCTGCGGGACTACGGCCGTCTCGGACTGTTCGTGCTCCAAGGAGGACGCATCGATGGTACGTCGATCCTGCGGACGGGTGGATGGACGAAGCCTCCACGCCCAAGGTGCTGCGCGGCGGGGCACCGCTCGACTACGGCTATCTCTGGTGGCCGGGCACGTCTGCCGCGGCGCGACGGGACGGCGCGTTCATGGGCCGCGGTATTCACGGCCAGTAACTCTACGTCAATCCGGCCACGAACGTCGTCGCCGTGGTGTGGAGCGCGCAGTCTCGGCCCACCGGTGACGGCGTTGTGAGTGAGTGGGCATTCTTCGAGGCCGTGAGTGAGGCCCTTGACTGACGTACGGCGTCTCATCAGAAAGAGACGCTATTTGTGAGTATTGAGGAATAATAGAGTGGACGTGATCATGCCTCTGGGAGACCGCTCGTGAACTCGATAATGCGTCGCCGCCTGTTCTGGCTGCTGCTTCTGTTGGCGGTGGTGCTGATTGGCAGCGCTTCGTCTCAGTTCGGCGCTGGAGAATCCCCCCTGAGCTTCAGTGAATTCATCCGGTTGGTGGATACCGGTCAGGTCGACCGGGTGGTTATTACCGGCAACGAAATCGTCGGCACCTCTCTGAGCGGTGAGTCGTTTCGGACCTATGCGCCGGAGCAATACGAAGGCCTCGCCAACCGGCTGATCGAGCGAGATGTCGTCATTCAAGCCAAATCGGCCGCGCCCAGCACCCTGTTGACATTCCTGTACGGATGGGCGCCGATGTTGCTGATTGTCGGCTTCTTCCTGTTCTACATGCGTCAAGCGCAGAGTGGCGGCAACACGGCGATGTCATTTGGGAAGAGCCGTGCCAAGCAGTCGCCGACGACACAGAAAAAGGTGACGTTCAAAGACGTCGCCGGCGTGAACGAGGCCAAAGAAGAACTCCAGGAGATTATCGATTTTCTGAGGGAGCCGCAGAAGTACCAAAAATTGGGTGGCCGTATCCCCAAGGGCGTGTTGTTGACCGGGCCTCCCGGGACCGGGAAGACGCTGCTCGCGCGCGCGGTCGCCGGTGAGGCCAGCGTGCCGTTCTTCTCCATCAGCGGTTCAGACTTTGTGGAGATGTTCGTCGGTGTCGGCGCATCCAGGGTCCGGGATCTGTTCGAACAGGGCAAGAAGAACGCGCCGTGCATTGTGTTTATCGACGAAATCGACGCGGTTGGACGGCATCGTGGGGCCGGCCTGGGTGGCGGTCACGACGAGCGCGAGCAGACGCTGAATCAGTTACTGGTTGAGATGGACGGGTTCGAGGCGAACGAAGGGGTCATTTTGGTCGCGGCCACCAATCGTCCCGACGTGCTGGACCCGGCCTTGCTGCGCCCGGGACGCTTCGATCGGCGCATCGCGGTCGACCGACCGGATGCTCTGGGGCGCGAATGGATTCTCGAGGTCCATACGCGGGAGATCCCGCTCGCGGATGACGCGGACCTACGGGTGCTGGCCAGGGGCACGGTCGGTTTCGTCGGAGCGGATCTGGCCAACCTCATCAACGAGGCGGCCTTACACGCCGCGCGATACAACCAGAAGACCGTGCAGATGCAGGACCTCGAATTCGCCAAGGATAAGGTGATGATGGGATCCGAGCGCCGGTCGATGGTGCTCAGCGACGAGGAGAAGCAGGTGACGGCGATCCACGAGGCCGGCCACGCCCTGCTGGGCTCTGTGCTGGAGCACGCCGACCCCATTCACAAAGTCACGATTATCCCCCGAGGTCAGGCGCTCGGGGTGACTCAGCAGTTGCCGGTGGAGGACAAGCACAACTACTCGGCTGAGCACTTGCAGGACCGGGTGGCGGTGTTGCTTGGCGGTCGAATCGCCGAGGAACTGACCAATATCGAGGTGACGACCGGTGCGGGCAACGACCTCGACCGGGTGACTGACTTGGCCCGCCGTATGGTCTGCGAGTGGGGCATGAGCGATGCCATTGGGCCGCTGACGTGGGGTCGGAAAGAGGAGCAGGTCTTCTTGGGTAGAGGCCTCGGTCAGCAAAAAGCCTACAGCGAGGAGACCGCGAACACGATCGATCGGGAAATCAAGCGCATCGTGACGGAAAATTACGATCGCGCGCGCGCCATCCTGACGGAGCAGCAGAGCGCTCTGCGCCAAATTGCCCAGGAGCTGCTGACGAGAGAAGTGCTGTCAGGCGGGCAGGTGCGGCAGATCATCGCGGGAGAGCCGTTGGCGGACCCGGTCGAGGCGCTACCGGTCTCGGCGGATCAGCCTCCGCGCGAGGCTAAAGCCGAGGCTGAAGCTGAGGCTGAAGCTGAGGCTGAGCGGCCACCGGTCGTGCCGTCGCTCGGC
>CAWWAF010000009.1:0-60979 GCA_963934795.1 uncultured bacterium | reverse complement strand
CCGGTGAGCGACATTCCCACCGTGTCAGAGCACGTTGCGGAAGACTAGCGCCGCGATAGGGATTCGATGATGACCGGTGTCGTGGGGATGCTGTTGTCGACGGGCGTCGCTTCGATCGCATCCACGACAGATGTGCCGTCGATGACCTTCCCGAACACGGCGTACCCAAAGTCACGCACTCCGTTGTTCAGAAACGCGTTGTCCTTACCGTTGATGAAGAACTGGTCGGTGGCACTATCCACGGCGTTCGTCCGCGCCATGGCGACGGTGTACTCGTCGTTCAGCAGCCCGTTCTCCGCCTCGTTCTTGATCTCCGCGTGGGTCGCCCTGGGGGTCATGTCCGGCTCGAAGCGCCCCCCTTGAATCATGAAGTCCGCAATCACGCGGTGGAAGATGGTGCCGTCGTAGTGGTCCTCGTCAACGTAGGTCAGGAAGTTCTCCACACTGATCGGGGCCTCCTCCAGATAGAGCTCGATCGTGATGGCGCCCATGCTGGTCTCCATCACAACAACCGGATTGTCCTGAGCCGACAAGGTGGAAATCTGAAGTGTGAGTGCGACACCGGCCACCGCGAGACCGACAAGGGTTCGAACCGACATGGTTGGGAGCTCCTTCTCTGAAGAGGCGCGCCCTGGCGACCGGGCGTCGATCGCGATCGTATCACCCGGGCGGCGCCCGCCACCCCTCTTGACATGATCCACCAGTGAAACGCTCAGCCCGTCGTTCCGTACCAATCTGCTAGCATCCTCCTGGGTCTTGAACATGCTCAAACACTCGCGTCCACGACGGCCAGGGCGATGGCTGCCTCGACTGCTCGCCTGGTCGATCGCCGCGCTGGCCGCGGCGGGTCCGGTCGCCGCCCAAACCGGCGGCAGTTTCACCCAGGCGCAAGCGGTGGCAGGGCGCGCGGTGTTCGAGCAGACCTGCGCTCGGTGTCACATGGCCGACCTCAGCGGCGCCTTCGAGGCGCCGGAACTGGCGGGCCCGAATTTCGCGCGCGCCTGGGGCACACGGCCGGTCGAAGAGTTGATTGACCTGATCCGCGTCTCGATGCCACCGGGACAAGGTGGGTCGCTCCCAGAGGACGCGTACACAGGCTTGGCGGCCTACATCCTGCAAGCGAACGGGTCGGTGCTCGACGCCGGGGGTACGCCGCAACCCAGAGCCAGCGCGAGCCCGCAACCCGTTGCGTCGGCCCCGTCCACCACGACCGCCACCTCCACCTTCACCGCGATCGAGACATTCGTACCGGTCAGTGACGCAACACTGCGGGATCCGGACCCAGGCGACTGGCTCATGTATCGCCGCACCTATGACGGCTGGGGTTACAGTCCGCTGAATCAGATCAGCCGCGAGAACGTCCACCGTCTCTCACTGGCTTGGGTCTGGGCCATGCCGGATGGCACCAACCAGCCGACTCCGCTGGTACGCAACGGCGTGCTCTACCTAGCCAACCCTGGCAATGTGATTCAGGCGCTGGAGGCGGAGACGGGGACCTTGTTATGGGAGTATCGGCGCCCGTTGCCGGCGGGGCTGGAGACCGGATCCGTCCGCAACCTGGCGATGTTCGAGGAGACGGTGTTCCTTGCGTCCCGAGACGCGTATCTCGTGGCGCTCGACGCCAGGACCGGAGCGGTGGTGTGGGAAACCCGACTTGCCGACTACCAGCAGGGCTATACAAACTCGGCCGGGCCCCTGGTCGTCGATGGCACCGTCATCAACGCCGTCAACGGGTGTACTCGGTTCCAACCGGACAGCTGCTTCATCACCGGCCACGACGCCCGCAGTGGCGAGGAGTTGTGGCGAACCTTGACCATCGCCGAGCCGGGCACCCCGGGAGGGGACACCTGGGGGGACCTGTCGCTGACCCTGCGCGGAGGCGGCGATTCCTGGATCACCGGAAGCTACGATCCCGAACTCGATCTGGTCTACTGGCCGGTGGCGCAGGCGAAACCGTGGGTACCGGCAAGTCGCGGGCTCACCGTCCACGACGCCGCGCTCTACACAAACGCCACGCTGGCGCTGGACCCTGACGACGGCTCCATCACCTGGTACTTCCAGCACGTCCCTGGCGAGGCGCTCGATCTGGATGAAGCGTTCGAGAAGGTGCTCATCGACGACCGGGACGGTCGGCAGGCCCTGTTCACGATCGGCAAGAGCGGCGTGCTCTGGAAGCTCGACCGACAAACCGGCGCGTTTCTCGGGCATACCGAGACCGTGTATCAAAACGTATTCGACGACATCGACCCGGATACAGGGGCGATCACCTACCGCCGGGACATTGCCGAGGCGGGCATCGGCGACTGGGTGTCCGTCTGCCCGAGCACGGCGGGTGGCCACAACTGGCAGGCGATGGCCTACAGCCCCGAGACTCGGCTGCTGGTGATCCCGCTCAGTCAGAGCTGCGATGAGATGGCGGGGCGAGAGGTGTCGCTAGTAGAAGGATCCGGCGGCACGCAGGCGGACCGCAAGTGGTTCGAAATGCCTGGCACAGACGGAAACCTTGGCAAGCTCGCAGCCTATGACGTCGACACGTTGGAAGAGCGTTGGAGCATCGAACAACGCGCCGCGTTACTCACCGCGACGTTGACCACCTCCGGCGGTCTGGTCTTCACGGGCGATGTCGATCGGTATTTTCGGGCCTTGGACGTAGAAACCGGGGACCTCCTCTGGGAGACGCGACTTGGCACCTCGGCACAGGGCTTCCCCGTCACCTTCCAAGCGGGGGGCGAGCAGTTCGTCGCCGTGACCGCTGGTGTCGGCGGCGGCAGTCCGCGCCGAATCCCGGCCCTCCTCAGCCCGGAGATTCGCCATCCGGCGAACGGCAACGCCCTGTATGTGTTCAAACTGTCGTCCCCCATCCCGTCTGACCGGTGACGGGTCGACCTGTTGTTCGATAGAAAGAGAGTGGCAATGCGACATGGTCGATGGTGGCGATGTGTTGGTCTCGGCGTGTGGCTCGTGGCGGCGGGCGCCGTCGGACCGGCTGCCGCTCAACCACCAGTGGTCGGCGAGTGGCATCACTACGGCGCCGACGGCGCCAATACGAAATACTCGCCGCTCGACCAGATCACCGCCGAGAACTTCTCGGACCTGGAGATCGCGTGGCGCTGGACGTCGGTCTCCCATGAGGTCGCCACCGAGCGTGACGCCATCGATCCCGGGCTCTTCAAGGCCACCCCGCTGATGATCGGCGGCGTGTTGTATGTCAGCACGCCGCTCGGCCAGGTCGCGGCACTCAATGCCGGCACGGGTGAGGCGGTGTGGATCTACGACCCGCACAGTTACGACCGCATCGAGCGCCCGGCCAACATCGGGTGGCAGCACCGTGGGGTGTCGTACTGGAAAGACTCACAGAGCGACGACGCGCGCATCGTCATCGCAACGCACGATCTGCGGCTGATCGCGCTCAATGCGCGAACCGGCGGGTTGTATCCCGACTTTGGCGACAACGGCATGGTCGACCTCAGTCAGAGTCTCGAGCGTGAGATCGACCGTTCGCGCATCACGCACTCCACGCCGGTGGCCGTGGTCCGCAACACCCTCGTGGTCGGGAGCACGCTCACCGACCAGACCACCACCCGTGAAGCGCCGCCGGGACACGTCCGCGGATTTGACGCACGCACCGGCGCGTTGAAGTGGATCTTTCACACCATTCCCCAGGGCGACGACTTTGGGGTCGACTCGTGGCAGAACGAGTCATGGCGTTACAGCGGGCACACCAACGTCTGGGGCAACATGCCGGTCGACGAGGAACTCGGCTATGTCTACCTGCCGATCAGCACCCCGACCAACGACTGGTACGGCGGGATGCGCCACGGTGACAACCTCTTCGCCGAGAGTATCGTGGCCGTCGACGCCGAGACCGGACAGCGCGTGTGGCACTTCCAGGCGGTGCACCACGGCCTCTGGGATTATGACTTTCCGACCGGCGGCAACCTGCTCGACATCACCGTAGACGGGCGCGACATCAAGGCGATTGCCCAGACAAGCAAGCAGGCGTTCACCTATGTTTTTGATCGAGCGACCGGCGATCCAGTCTGGCCGATCGAAGAACGACCGGTGCCAGCCGGCAACGCACCGGGCGAGTGGTATTCGCCAACGCAACCCTTTCCCACCAAGCCGGCGGCTTTCGACCTGCAGGGCATCACGGTCGACGACTTGATCAACTTCACCCCGGAACTGCGCGAGGCGGCGATCCGGATCGCCGAACGGGGCCAATTGAGTCCGATGTTCACCCCACCCAACGTGCGTGGCGACGGACGGCCGATGATTCAGGCGCCCGGAACCGGCGGCGGCGTGAACTGGCCCGGGTCCGCGGTCGACCCGGAGACTGGGCGTCTGTTCGTGCCCTCGCAGACACGACTCCGTGCCGTCGAGTTGATCGAGTACGCACCGCCGGCGACGGTTGGCTACTTCACCGAGACCTGGGCGGTGCCGGTGCCCGGGCCGCAGGGTCTGCCGTTGACCAAGCCGCCGTACAAACGGGTCACCGCCATCGACCTCAACACCGGTGACCACGCCTGGATGAGCCCCCATGGCGATGGCCCCAGGAATCACCCCGCGCTGAAGCCATTGAACCTGCCGGCGCTTGGGGGACACAGCGGGGGCAATGCCGGTGGGCCGCTCGTGACCAAGACCCTGCTCATCGTCAACTCGGGCGGGCGCTACGTCGCCGATCAGGCAGAAGGTGCCCGCAGCATGACGGCGTATCACAAGGACAACGGCGAATACCTGGGGTCGGTGACCCTCCCGTCCGTACCCAACGGCAATCCGATGACCTACTTGCAAGACGGCACGCAGTACATCGTGGTGGCCGTCGGCGGTGGCGGCGGCGCCGCGACGCCGGAACTGATCGCGCTGGCGCTACCCTGACCCGGGCCCCGGCCCACTCGCCCTGAACGTGCCGCCAGCAGGCCAGATCTGTGCCGAGAACGTATCCCCTCCTTTCGATCGGTGGCATCACTACGCTGCCGCTGCTTGGGCTATATCGGTTTCGTGCTCGTTGCGGGTCAGGGGTAGCCGGGCGGCTTCATGTCAGGCGCCGTCGACTGCGTAGCCCGTCCGTCCGCCTGCGAGGGTCGACATATTGGATCTCCTTCGACAAGCGTGTCTAATAGGCCCACGTAGCCCCTGTCGTCCCCTCAGAGGAGAACCGCGAATGCCAGACCCGCGACTCACCGTGACCCGGCGAGAGTGCCTGACCGCGCTTGCCGCTACTGCCGTGTTTCCGACCCTCGGCACCCGCGCGGCGGAAGGAAAGTCGATGCGGGGCGCGTTCATGATTCTGAGCACCCCATACAAGGCTGGTGGCACGGTCGACTACGAAGGGCTGGCGAAGCAGGTCGTGTTCTGCGACCAATGCGGGATCGAGGGCCTGGTCTGGCCGCAGAACTCCAGCGAGCAGCGCCATCTCAGCCAGCAGGAACGGCTGCGCGGGTTCGAGGTGCTGGCGAACGCCGCCAAAGGCCGCGCGCCGGCGCTGGTCCTCGGTGTCCAGGCGGACGACACGGCCGGGATGCTCCAGTACGCCGAGCACGCGGAAGCGCTAGAACCGGACGCGATGATCGCGATTCCGCCAACCACTGCGACGTCGCTGGATCAGTTCCGCGGCTACTACGCCGCGCTGTGCGACGTGACCGACCGGCCGATTTTCGTGCAAACCAGCGGGGGACCGGACATCGAGTTGACCATCGACTTTCTCGTGGCCCTGGCCCGGGAGTTTCCGCAGTGCGGTTACGTCAAGGAGGAGTACCCGCCGGTGCAGCAGCGGATGCTGGAACTGGCCAAACATCGACCTGATCCGATCAAGAGCATTCTGGGCGCCAACTTCGGGCGCGGCTGGGCCTATGAGATGCGCCTTGGGACGGACGGGGTGATGACCGGTGGCGTGATGTACGCAGACATCTACGCCGGGCTCTGGGACCTCCACGAAGGAGGCCGCCATGACGAGGTGCGCGATCTCTACGCGAAGCTCCTGCTGATGCTCAATCTTGACGGCCTGATACCAGGCGTGCGGCTGTACGTCCTGCGGAAGCGCGGGCTGTTCGAGACGGTGCTGTCACGGCGTGGCGAATATAGCTTCACGCAGCAGCAAATTGACGAAATCGAGCACCGGTTCGCCGCGCTCGAGCCGCATCTCCGCGCGTGAGCCCAGCAGGCTCACTCCAGGATGATCGGCACGGCCGCTCGCACCCCGTTCTGTTCGACAATCAGCGAATAGGTCCCGTCCTCCCAGAGTCCGGTCGGCGCGATAAAGAACAGGTCGCCGTGGACGACCCTGTTCTTGTCGACGACAAATTCATCCTGAACCACCGGTCCAAAAGAGACGGTGAAGAACCGCAAGGGCTCTGTGAAATTGCGTCGACGGATATACGACGCCACGGGATGGCGTGTCGTGCGGGCGTTCTGCAACAACGGTCGAGTCCGGTTCGAGTCCCTCGCGAATTCGGCCTGCTCCGCCAACACCATCTCTTCACCGTCAGGGGCGATCAACCGGAACGCCGCGCGAGACATGGACATCCGTTCTTCGGTGGACACCGCCGCTTCGATGAGGAGCCAGAGGGAGTCGTGACTCCGCTGGGAGTAGTAGTACGCCGCAACCAGGTGGATGGTGTCGTCCCGGTACTCGACCGCCGCCCGACCAAGCGACTTCGTATTCGGAAAGCGCTCGTCCTGTGCGTCGGACACCGCGGCCACGGCAAGACAGGTGAGTACGGCTGACAGCACGCGTCGTCTACCCACAGCTCAAGCCCCCTCAGGTGTGCAGCTCCGGCGAATCCGGAAGCCCCGGCACACAGCGCCAGACGACGGGCACCATCCGGGTTATCCGCATGATAGCCGAGCTGCGAGACCGTGGCGTCCCGGCGCGGACGAGAGCGGACTACAATGCCGGGGATCACGCGCGAGTGCCCGTCCCGACACTACCCATGGAACGTCGACCCTACTTCCTGCTCGGCGACCTCATCAGCAACACCGGCGTCGGCGCGCTGGTCGCGGTCGTCGTGGCGGTCGTCGGCGGCGAGTCGTGGCCAGCCTGGTTGGCCATGGTGGGGGGGATGTTGGTCGGCAATCTGGTGGCGCTCCCGGCCGCGGTGGGGCTCTCGGTCGTGTTCGGTGCCATGGAGCTGATGCTGCCAGTCATGGTGTCCGGCATGCTGTCTGGGATGGTCGTAGGCATGCGGGCGGCAAGTGGCCCACTGTCGAATGGTACAGCCCTCACGCTCGGCGCCGCACTGGGACTCGCGGCGCTCCTGGCGACCTACGGCCTCAACGCGTATGTCCACGCGGCACATCGCCGGAGAGTCACGTGATGGCCGTCAGCCTCTGATGGATCTCGCAACGCAGCGCAAATGGGACGGTGCGGTCCGCGGCTATGACCTGATGAACGGGTTCGGGCCCGAGCGCCGGTGGGAACCGTGGAAGCGACGCCTGTTCTCAGAGATGCAGGGCGACGTGCTGTTCCTGGCCATCGGCACGGGGCAGGACATCCAGTTCTTTCCACCAGGTCGGCACATCACCGCCATCGACATCAGCGAGCGGATGCTCGACCGGGCCAGACCGCGGGCTGAGGGCTACGACGGCGACCTCACGCTACGGCATCTCGACGTGCATGACCTCGACTACCCGGACGCGACGTTTGATCAGGTGTTTACATCCTGTACGTTCTGTTCGGTACCGAATCCTGTTGGTGGTCTGCACGCGCTGACGCGTGTCCTCAAACCAGGCGGCACGATTGGGATGTTCGAGCACACCGGAAGCCGGTTCTTCCCGTTTAGCTTGATGCTCGACCTGATGACGCCGCTGACCCGCCGTCTGGGGCCAGAGCTGAATCGGGATACGTCAGAAAACGTCCGCCGAGCAGGATTCGCGGATGTAACGGTGGAGCCGGTCTATCTCGACGTCGTGAAAATCATCCGTGCCCGACGCCCCGCCTGACCGTGGTCAGTCCGCAAGGTATCCGCCGATACGCCGGGCACCGTTGGCAATGCGATCACGAACGGCGTTGAGCGCATCCACGACCGGGGCCTCTTTTTCGTTCAGTGTTTTCAGCCCGTCCGCAGCCTCACGGGCGGTCGCGGCAATCTGGGCCGGCGCGTCCTCAAGGTCAACCTCGACCTCACCACCGGCAATCGCGAAACCGATTCCGCCAGCGATAGTGGCGATACCGGCGTATTTGATGAGTCGTACGATGCGCATGTCTCTCTCCCCTGGGTCGTCAGATCATGTATCGGTCGTTCGACCGCTGATCATGAGAGGGGCCCGATCGACGCGCCACCCTAGTCCGTGCGCAACGCAATCATCGGATCGACCCGCATGGTCCGGCGCGCCGGAATCAGACACGCGAGCAGTGCGGCGCCTAGCAGCACGAGTGACACCGCCAGGAACGTCCCCGCGTCAGTCGGGGCCGTCTCGTACAGCAAGCTCGACAAGACGCGACTGAGCGCGGTCGCTCCAGCCAGCCCGAGCAACAGGCCCAGCACCACCATGGTCGCGCCCTGGCGCACCACCATCCCCACAAGCCGTGAGGGCGGCGCGCCAAGCGCCAACCGCACACCGAACTCTCGGGTCCGCTGGCTCACGGAGGTGGCGATCACCCCGGCAATTCCGGTCACGGTAATCAACAGCGCCAACCCTGCGAACAGCACCAGCAGCGTCATCGTCAATCGTCGTGTGACCAAGGTGTCGTTGATGGCCTGCGCCAATGTGGTGAAACGCTCGACCGGCTGCTCCGGGTCAATGGCGTGTACCGCCTCGCGCACCTCCGTGGCGAGCGAGAGCGGGTCCATCCGCGCGCGCACCAGAATCCGCGTGGCCCCCGAGGCCTGGAGAAACGAGCGATACAACGCGTCCGGCGGCGCGCTCTCGAGCCCGTCGTGCCGCACGTCACCGACCACGCCGACGATGGTCAGCCAGTCCTCGCCCTGGTTGAGGGTCACGCGTTGCCCGATCGGGTCGGCGGCCGGCCAATGTCGCTCCGCCAACGATCGACTGATGATGGCCACGCCGAGGCCGGCGTCATCATCCAAAGAGGTGAACACCCGGCCGGACAACGTCGCCACCCCGATCGTTTCGAAGTAACTGGGACTGGCCACCCGCACATCGAGGCGAGGCCGCAGATCCGGGTCTTCGTGTTGTCGTCCCTCAATCTCGAACGCTTGCTGTTGCGCCGGCTGGCCGTCGAGGGGCACGTCGCTCGCCGCCGCCGCGGACAGGACGCCGGGTCGACTCTCAATACGATCCAGCACGCCCGTGAAGAGCTGGCGCCGGCTGTCAGGGGTCCGATACTTCGACCAATTGGGGAACACCTCCGCCGTGAGCACGTTCTCTGGATTGAATCCAGGATCCACCTGTTGCAGCTTGTAGAAGCTGGCCAACAGCAGGCCGGCACCGATGAGCAAGGTGAACGACACCGCAACCTGCGACACGGTCAGGAGTTGGCGGAACCAGTGCTTGCCGGCCGTGTCGGTACTCTGGCCGCCTTCCTTCAAGGCGTTGGAGACGCCGCGGCCGGCGGACCACGCAGGCACAAGCCCGAAGGCAAGTCCGCTAGCCACCGACACTCCCAGCGTGAAGACCAACACCCACCCATCAAGCGCAATTTGGCTGGTCCGTGGGGTCAGAAGCCCGGCGAATGAGACCAGCAGGTCGAGCCCGGACCACGCGAAGGCGAGCCCCAGCGCCCCTCCGGCAAGCCCCAGTAGCGTCGTCTCCGTGAGCAACTGCGTCAGGATGCGGCCTCGGCTGGCACCCAGGGCGGAGCGCAACGCCAATTCCCGCTCGCGCCCGGCCATCCGGGCCAGTGTGAGGTTGGCCACGTTCGCGCACGCGATGAGCAACACGAGCGCCGTGGTACCCAGCAGAATCAGCAGCATGGGCCTGGCCGCGCCGGTCAATTCCTCTGTCAACGGGGTCGTGACCGCGGTGTAGCCGGACCCGGGCTCGTAGACCTCAGCGAAATCCTGTTCGAGCCGTCCAGCCACGGTGGCGAGGTCAGACCCGAACTGCTGGGTCCCCACGCCGTCACGCAGGCGACCGAAGGCGACCATCCCCCGAAACGCCGTACGGTCCTCATGCATCCGCGCCTCGCCGCGCGCACGGAACGGGCAGGCCGAGGTCGGCATGTAGACGTCGTTGTCACGCGGGTACTGAGGAATCGGTGGAAGGACGCCGACCACGGTGTGCGGCCGGTCGTTCATTTCGAAGACGGTGCCCACGATGTCAGGGTCGCCGCCGAAGCGTTGCTGCCAGTACGGGTAGCTGAGCAACAGCACCGCTTCAGCCCCCAGGTCGTCGTCGGTGTCCACGAACGCGCGACCGAAGAGCGGCTGCACCCCAAGCACATCGAAGAAGTTGGCGGACACGACGCCGGTGAGTACGCGGTCCGGTTCACCCCGGTTGAGCAGGGTGAACGACATCCCGTGGTACTCGACAAATCCGTCCAGACTGTCGAGCTGATCCCGATAGTCGATGATCTCCTTGACCGAGAATGGAATGTTCTCCGCGCCAGCGCCAAGCGCCTGCTGTCGAGCCAGCACCAATTCCTGTCCATCTTGGTACGGGAGCGGTTGCAGGAGCACCCCGTTGACCACGCTGAAAATCGCGGTGTTGGCGCCAATGCCCAGCGCCAGCGTCACCACGACGAGCAGGCTGTAGCCGGGATGGTGCCAGAGGCTGCGTGCCCCATAGCGAATGTCTCGGATGATGGTGTCGACCAGCCGTGGCTGGTCGACGTCAGGCTGGTTGGCGCGACCCATGCGTGATTATGGGCGCGTCGCCGACGAAGAACAACCACACCGTCGCATCCCGCTGCGTCTCTTTGGGTGGCTGAAAGGTGGGCGCGTTGGGACGGCGTCATGTAAGGATCACCAGATGTCGTTGAGAGCGC
This sequence comes from uncultured bacterium, assembly GCA_963934795.1. Lineage (GTDB taxonomy): Bacteria > Acidobacteriota > Vicinamibacteria > Vicinamibacterales > UBA8438 > UBA8438. Next base: position 50,091 of record CAWWAF010000009.1, on the reverse strand, counting down.
GGATGTTGATACAGGCGGGCGGCCTGCTGGTGGCGCTCGCGGTGCGCACTCCGTTCGCCGCGGCCCAACCGGTGGATCAGGCGACACTGTCCGCCATCCGAGCCGAGGGGCTGTCGCGGTCGCAAGTGATGGATCACGTCGAGTGGCTGAGCGACGTGTATGGGCCGCGGGTCACCGGCACCCCGGCCATTGAAGACGCTCGCGTCTGGGCTACGGAGCGGTTGCACGCCTGGCGGTTGTCCGACGTGCACGAAGAACGCTTCGGCTTCGGCCAGGGCTGGTCGCTGAGACGCTTTCACGCGCACATGATCGCGCCCCAGGTCATGCCACTAATCGGGTACCCCAAGTCCTGGTCCTCCAGTACCGAGGGCACGGTGACCGCCGAGGTCGTACGAATCGACGTCAGGACACCGGTTGACCTCATGGCCTATCGAGGCACCTTGCGCGGCAAGATCGTGCTACCGCAACCAGCCCGCGACGTCCCCTTGCTGGAAGGTGACGTGGTGTTGCGGATGACCGACGCGCAGCTGGAAGAGGCGGCGCGAACGCCGGCGCCTCCGGTTGCGAACCCGCCGCGTGCCGTCGGCGGTCCCTCGATCGCGGCACAGGTGCAGCAGTTCTATGTCGACGAGGGCGTCGTCGCCGTCCTGGATCGTGGCCGCGACGACGTCAGTGTGGGCATCGGTTCCGGGTTGCCCTACGCGACCCAGCGGACTGATGGGGGCACCATCTTCGTCGGTCGCGGCGGTCCCCGACACGAGGACGCCGGCAGTCTGGTGCCCGCGGTCACCGTCGCCGTTGAACATTACAACCGGATGGTCCGCATTCTCGACAAAGGGCTTCCGGTGCGCGTGGAGCTGCACGTCGACGCGGTGTTTCACCCGGAAACAGCCGCCGCCGACCAGCTGAATGCGTTCAATTTGCTGGCTGACATTCCTGGCACCGATCTCGCTGACGAAGTCGTGATGATCGGCGCACACTTCGACACCACCCATGCGGGGACAGGTGCAACCGACAATGCGGCCGGGGTAGCGGCGATGATGGAGGCCATGCGTATCTTGCAGGCCGTCGGGGCCCGTCCGCGACGTACCATCCGGCTGGCTCTGTGGGGTGGAGAAGAACAGGGCCTGCTCGGGTCACGCGAGTACGTCCGGCGCCATTTCGGCGACACCACCACAATGACACTCACCCCAGCGCATGAGAACCTGTCCGGGTACTTCAACCTGGACAACGGCGCCGGCAAGCTGCGGGGTATCTGGTTGCAAGAAAACTACGCGGTGGCGCCGGTGTTTGAAGCGTGGCTTGCCTCTCTCGGCGATCTCGGCGTCACGACGTTGGGGCCACGGCGAGTATCGGGCACGGACCACGTGCCTTTCGACGCCATCGGGCTTCCCGCGTTCCAGTTCATTCAAGATCGATTGGAGTACAACTCGCGGACCCATCACTCGAACATGGACGTGGTCGACAGGGTGCAGCCCGACGACGTCATCCAGATGGCCGTGGTGGCGGCAACATTCGCGTACAACACCGCCATGCGCGACGAACGGCTGCCTCGCAAGCCCTTGCCACAGGTCCAGCCCTAGCGCGGGCCGCGATTCCCTCATCACTCCGCCATGCGTCCTCGTCTCTTCTATGGGTGGGCCATCGTGCTCGTGGCCGGGCTCTGCTACGGGTTCGGCATGTCGCCGATGTACTACAGCTGGAGCATGTTCGCGCCCCGTCTGGTCGTCGACCTCGGCGTCGACCGCGGCGACGTCGGGGGAGTCTTCGGACTGTTCAACATGCTGTATCAGTTCGTCGGGGTGGGTGTGGGGGTCGCGATTGTGCGTCTCGGTCTGCGCCGAGTCATGGCCGCCGGCTTCTGCGTGACGGCGGTGGGTCTGCTCCTGGTCAGCCAGGCCGAGACCGTCCGCGACTGCTACCTGGGATTCTCGATCCTGGGTGGTATCGGGGTCGGGTTCTCAACGATCGTGCCGGCCCAAACCTTGGGACAAAACTGGTTTCTCCGACGGCGGGCGCTGGTGATCGGCGTTATTTTCGCGTTCGGTGGCGTCGTCGGTCGGTTGGTCGCCCCCGCAGATACCTGGCTGCTCGAACACTACGACTGGAGGACCGGTTGGGTGGTCATCGCGGCGATCTCCGCGACGCTGGCGGTCGTGGCTGGAGTGTTCGTGCGCGAGACGCCAGAAACCGTTGGTCAGTCGCGAGATGGGAACGAACCACGGGGGGGACCGGAGAGCAGCGCCAATGAGATGGCCGCGGTAGCCGACCAGTGGACGGCGGCCCAAGCCATTCGGACCCCGCAGTTTGCGCTCATGCTCGTCTGTGGCGTGGCCTACGCGGTACCGTTCAATACTGCGGTCGCGCACCTCACGCTCCACTTGACCGACCTCGGTCACGCGGAAACGGGTGCCATCGGCCTTGTCGGCACCATGGCGCTTGTGTCCATCGGAGGACGTCTGATGGGCGCTGTCGGTGACTGGATATCGCCACAATGGGCGCTAGCCGTGGCTCTGACCCTCGAAGGCCTTGGCGCGGGGGGACTGCTCCTGGCCGCCGACCCGACGCTCGCCTTGGCGGCGGTCTCGTTGATCGGCCTTGGGTTCGGTCTGGCCTACATCAGCATTCCGGTCGTGTTCTCCCACTTCTTCGGTCGGCGTGCGTTCGCGGTTACGGCCGGCATCCGGATGACCATCACGGGCGTCTTTGCCGGCCTGGGCCCCTGGCTAGCCGGGCTCACGTTCGATGCGACCGGCAGCTACGCGATGCCGTTCATCGGCCTGATGCTCGTCGGTGGCGCCGGTGCCGGATGCGCCGCCCTCATGCGACATCCCGGCGCTCCACCGATCACCGCGGCTGAGGTAAGCTGACCCGAGTCCGCAACAAAGCACAGCCCCGAGGGAGAACACATGACGACACGGACGTGGACCGGGTTGATGAACGTGGTGCCGATGCTGGCCGTCCTCGTAGTGGGGTGCGGCGGCGGAGCATCCGGACCGGCGCCGTCGACCCAACCGATCGAAGAACGGGCGGGGGCCAGAGACGTGCAGGCCAGCGGGAACGACCTCCCGATCATCGCTCCCGATGACGTGCAAAAGAGCCAGAGTGCCGCGGTGTTCCAGCGGGTGGCGAACACCGACATCGAGGTGGTCTACGACCGCCCGGTAGCCCGAGGCCGCGAACTCTTCGGCGGCATCGTGGCATTCGACGAGGTGTGGAATCCCGGGGCCAACGACGCGACGGCCATCTCGTTCAGCCGCGACGTGACCGTCAACGGTGAGCCCGTCGCTGCCGGCCGGTATTCGATCTGGGCGAGCCCTGGCGCGTCGGACTGGACGGTCATTTTCAGCACAGCCGCTGATGTCTATCACACGCCATACCCGGGCGAGGAACACGATGCCCTTCGGTTGCAGATCACCCCGCAACGCGGGAACCATGTCGAGAGCCTGGCGTACTACTTCCCCATGGTCGAGGGCAAGGAAACGGAGCTGCGCCTGCACTGGGGCGAGACCGTCGTGCCGATGCTGATCACCGTTCCGTAGATTCCCTGACGCGGCATCCGTCCGAAGGCTGGGGGGCGTCACCCTACCGCTACCGTGAGTATGTTGGCGGATTGAACAGAGGCACAGCTGTGAGTTCCGATATTCGAAGGCCGCAGACCACGGCCCGCCCAGGGGTATCCCGCCGCACGTTTCTCCGTTCTTCGGCGGTCGGCGGTGCCGTGGTGGCGGCCGGACCAATCGCGTGCGCCCAACCGCCGGCCACGGACACCGACACAGAAGCAGAGCCGACCGCGTCGGCCCCGGTGGCCGCCATGGGGACAGACGCGTTCGATCTCGAGGACACCACCATCGACGCCTTGCAGGAGGCGATGGAGAGCGGCGCACGGACCGTTCGCTCGATCACCGAGGCTTACCTCGCGCGCATTGAGCAGCTCAACCTCGACGGGCCAGCGCTCCGGGCGGTGATCGAGACCAATCCTGATGTGCTCGTGCTTGCCGCCGAGCTAGACCGCCAACGACAGGCCACAGGGCCGCGCGGGCCGTTGCATGGGGTGCCGATCATCCTCAAGGACAACATTGATACCGGCGACCGGATGACCACAACGGCCGGCTCGCACGCCCTCACCGGCTGGGTGCCGCCCGTGGACTCTGGCGTAGCCGCCCGGCTGCGTCGTGCCGGCGCGGTACTGTTGGCGAAAGCCAATCTAAGCGAGTGGGCGAACTTCCGCTCGACCCGGTCGTCGAGCGGCTGGAGCGGCCGGGGCGGCCAGTGTCGCAACCCCTATGTGCTCGACCGGAACCCGTGCGGGTCGAGTTCCGGCTCCGCGGTCGCGGTGTCGGCCAATCTGGCGACGGTGGCCATCGGTACCGAGACGGACGGATCCATCGTGTGCCCCGCCTCGGCGAACGGCATTGTCGGTATCAAACCGACCGTCGGTCTCGTTAGCCGTGTCGGCGTGATCCCGATCTCGCACACGCAGGACACCGCCGGGCCGATGGCGCGCACCGTACGAGATGCCGCGATTGTTCTCGGTGTGTTGGCCGGCACGGACCCGAATGACCCCGCCACGGCCGACAGCGACCGCCTCGGGCTGACCGACTACACGCCGTTTCTCGAAGTCGACGGACTGCGCGACATGCGTATCGGCGTAGCCCGTCGTTTTCTCGGATTCCACGACGCGGTCGATCAGGTCGTCGAATCCGCCATCACGGCGATGCGGTCGGCCGGCGCCGTGATCATCGATCCGGTGGACCTGCGACCGATCGGCCGGCCCGCGCCGGATGGATTCTCCAACCTCGGGGCAGCCGAGACCCAGGTCCTTTTGTATGAGTTCAAGGCCGGCCTGAACGCCTATCTGGCTGCCCGTGGCCCGAGCGCGGAGGTCCGCTCGCTGACGGACCTAATTGCGTTCAACGAGCGGAATGCCGAGACAGAAATGCCGTACTTCGGTCAGGAGCGACTACTCGAGGCCGAATCCAAGGGACCACTCACGGACCCGGGGTATCTGGCTGCGCTCGCCGCCTCCGGCCGACTCTCGCGTGCCGAGGGCATAGATCGCACCATGGATGAGCACCGGCTCGACGCTATCATCGGCCCGACCGGAGGGCCCGCCTGGGTCACGGACCTGGTCAACGGGGACCACTTCGGCGGCAGCAGTTCCCAGTATCCGGCCGCGGCCGGCTACCCCAGCATCAGCGTTCCCGCGGGCGACGTCCACGGCCTACCAGTCGGGCTCTCATTTTTTGGACGCGCCTGGAGCGAGCCCACCCTTATACGCATCGCGTACGCATTTGAACAGACCGTGCAGGCCCGTCTGGTCCCACGCTTTCTGCCAACACTGGCGTAACCAGCCGCACCGCCCTTCGGGGGCCGGTCAGGCGCCGAGTGCCTCAATCGCCTGGCGAACCTCGGCGTTGTCGGGCAGGGTCGGGATGTCGTACACCTTGGCGAAGACGACTGTCCCGGACTTGTCGACGACAAAAATGGCGCGCTCCGAGATGCCGCCGTCCCGGAGGACGCCATAGGCGTCAGCGACCCCGCCATGGGGATGAAAGTCGCTCAACAGGTCGAAATTGATACCACCGAGCACCTTGGCCCACTCGATCTTGGCCGGCACGGCGTCGACGCTGAGACCCAGCAACTGTGTCTCGTGCTCGTCAAACCACGACTTGTCCTTCTCGTAGTTCTGCATCTGCGTGGCGCACACGGGGGTGAACGCCAACGGGTGAAACGCGATAATCACGTTCTTCTGACCCGCGAAACTCGACAATCTGACTTTGTCGCCGCGATGGCTTGGTAGTTCAAAATCGGGGGCGGTCTCTCCAACCTGTACGCTCATGTCGGTGTTCCTCCAGCGGCCCGGCAGGGCCGTGCTACGACGGTGACTGTCCGTGTCGGGCTCACGTGAACCCACACCCGCCAGATTGTCCATCATCCGCGAAACACGGTCGAGCCCGGGTCGGTTGGCGCGGGCGCCAGTTGCGTCGCGTCGGCCGCTCACGTACGCTGCTACCAACCGGTAACGCGTCTTCCGCCGGACGGTCCGAGGTCACACATGCCCGCCAGGTTTATCTTTCTACTCATCTTCCTCGTCCTCTTCATGGTGGTGCCCTCCACCGTGGAACTGCTGACCGAGTGGTTCTGGTTCGTCGAAGTCGACTACACAGACATCTTCATTCGAAGCGTGACCACAAAAGCGGCTGTGGGCGGGCTGGTGTTCCTGGTGGCGTTCGGCGCGCTGGCCGCCAACCTGCGGTTGGCACTGGGCCGCATCACGCAACCCTATTCACTGTTCCCTGGAGGCGGCGACATCCAGCCGGTCAGCCTGGACCGACCGCAGCTGCAGATGCTCGGCACCGGGGTGGCGGCCCTCGCGGCGCTCTTCTTGGGGCTGTTCGCATCGAATGAATGGCTGACCTGGCTGCAGTTTCAACATGCCACGCCGTTTGGCCAGACCGATCCGCTATTCGGACGGGATGTGGGCTTCTACGTGTTCACGTTGCCGTTTCTCGATCTGGCGCGCTACCTGGCGCTTGCCGTCGTCGTGTTGTCCCTCCTCGGATCAACCGCGGCTTACGTCATCTCGGGCACACTCGCGCTGGATCCCGCGAAGGGACTGGTGGTCGGCGACAACGCACGGCGCCATCTCGGGTGCATCATCGCGGCGTTGTTCGTGTTGCTGGCCTGTGGTGCCTATCTCGATGTGCCACGCATCTTGACCACCCCGGCCGGCATCATCGACGGTGCGTCGTACGTCGACGTCGCGTTGCGCATACCGGTGCTGCGGGTCTTGCTAGTCGTCGCGCTCCTCGGCGCCGGGCTGAGCCTGGTCACCGCGATGACCTCTCGCAACACGCCACTCTTTGCCGCCATCGGCCTCTACGCGGTGGTCACGGTGGGCGGCAACCTGGGCTCCGTGGCCATGCAGCGGCTGATCGTCACCCCGGACGAACAGCAACGGGAAGCGCCCTACATCGTGCGGAACATCGAGGCGACCCGCCAGGCGTTCGGCCTCGAAATAGTGGACGCCCGAGAGTTGTCGGGGGACGCCACACTCACGGCGGCCGACATCGCGAACAACACGGAGACCATCAACAACGTCCGGTTGTGGGACCACGGGCCGCTGCTCGATACCTTCGGACAGCTGCAGGAAATTCGGACCTACTACGACTTTGTCTCGGTCGACAATGACCGCTATTTCATCGATGGCGAATACCGCCAAATCATGCTGTCGAGCCGTGAGCTGAACTCAGACAGCTTGCCCAATCGGTCATGGGTCAACGAGCGGTTGCAATATACCCACGGGTTCGGCGTCGCGCTGGGTCCGGTCAATCAGGTCACCGAGGAAGGGTTGCCGGTGCTGTTCATTCAGGACCTGCCGCCCACGTCGTCGGTGGACCTGCCGGTCGACGAGCCCAGTGTCTACTTCGGTGAGCTGACAAACGACTACGTCATCGTCAATACCGACACCGACGAATTCCACTATCCCGAGGGGGACGATAACGTGTCGACCCGGTACGACGGGGACGGCGGAGTCGCCATGTCCTCGTTGGTGCGGCAGCTGCTGTACGCGATCCGCTTCCGGGCGTATGAAATTCTGGTCGCGAGCCAGCTCGGGAACGACAGCCGCATCCTGTATCACCGGAACATCCTCGACCGCGTGACCACCATCGCGCCCTTTCTGCGGTATGACAACGACCCGTATCTCGTGATCTCCGAGGGGCGGCTGGTCTGGATGGTCGACGCCTACACAATCAGCGATCGGTATCCCTATGCCACACCGGCGGCGAACGGCGTCAACTACATTCGGAATTCCGTAAAAATCGTCATTGACGCCTACGACGGCACCACCACTTTCTATCTGGCGGACGCGACGGAGCCGATGGCCAGGACGCTACAAGCCATCTTCCCTGAATTCCTCCGTCCGCTCGATGAGATGTCGGACGACCTGCGGGCCCACATCCGGTATCCCGAAGGACTGTTCTCCCTGCAGACCTCGATCTACTCGACGTACCACATGACCAATCCCGAGGTGTTCTACAACCGGGAAGACCAGTGGGAGGTCCCGGTCATCGACAACGAACAGATGCAGCCGTACTACACCATCATGCGGCTGCCGGGCGAATCGCGCGCCGAGTTCATCCAGATGCTGCCGTTCACCCCTCGCGGGAAGAACAACCTGGCGGCGTGGATGGTCGCCCGCAGCGACGGGGACCAGTACGGCAAATTGCTGGTGTTCCAATTCCCCAAGCAGAAAGTCATCTTCGGACCCAGCCAAATTGTGGCGCGCATCAACCAGGACCAGGAGATCTCGCCGCAAATTACGCTGTGGAATCAGCAGGGCTCCGAGGTCATCCAGGGCACGCTGCTCGTGATCCCCATCGAGGAAGCGCTCCTGTACGTAAGGCCGCTGTATCTGCGTGCCGAGGGCGGACGTATCCCTGAGCTGAAATTCGTCATCGTGGCGTATCAGAACCAGATCGTCATGGAAGCGACGCTCGACCTGGCACTGAATCGGCTCTTCGGGTCAGAGGCATCGCCCGGTTCACTACCCGCCGGCGCGATACTGGCCGCCGCCGAGCTGCCGGCAGAGGTTGGGGTCGCCGCAGCGGCCCCCCCCGTGACGTCCACCAATCCCCTCGTCACGGAAGCCACCACGCACTATCGCCGCGCCTTGAACGCCCAGCGCCAAGGCAACTGGGCGGAGTATGGCGACGAGATCGAACAACTCGGCGATGTCCTCGACCGGTTGGGCGCGAGCCAAGAGTAAGGCCCGGACGGGCTCGCAGATGTTACGCTTAGCGTTTCTTATTTTGGGCTGACCTTCGGGACCGCGCGGAGCATTGCGCACCGAGGTCGACGTCGCGATCGAGGGAGAAACGACCAATGCAGGTGAGACAATTCGCCGTTCTGTTCGGGCTGACCGCTATGGCTGTCGGGTGTGGTGGCGGCGAACCGGTTCCTGAACCGGTGGAGATGACCCCGGGACTCCAAGCCTTTGTGGGCGGGCGCATCATCGATGGCACCGGCGCGGCGGCCATCGAGGACGGGGTGCTCGTGGTGCGTGATGGCCGAATCGAAGCCGTGGGGACCAGCGACAGCGTGACCGTGCCCGCCGACGCTGAACAGATCGACGTCAGCGGTCGAACGATCATGCCGGGCATGGTCAATGCCCACGGGCACGTCAACAACATCCAGGGGCTCGAACAGGTCGACTACACGGAGGCGCAAGTCGAGCGTCAGCTCGGACTCTACGCGCGGTACGGCGTCACGACGGTGTTCAGTCTGGGCGGCGACGGCCCAGAAAGCATGACGGTGCGAGACCGCCAGGACTCGACAAACCTGGAGCACGCCCGCATTTACGTCGCCGGAAACATCGTGACCGGACCGTCGCCCGAAGAGGCGCGGGAACAAGTCGCCGCGGTCGCCGCGAGCGGAGCCGATGTCGTGAAAATCCGCATCGACGACAACTTGGGGTCGAGCACCAAGATGACCCAGGAGACCTACCAGGCGGTCATCGAGGCGGCGCACGAGCACGGGCTCAAACTCACGGCGCACATGTATTACCTCGAAGACGCGAAGGGATTGCTCGAAGCCGGCGCCGACCTGCTCGCGCATAGCGTGCGCGACGTCGAGGTCGACGACGAGTTGGTCACGCTGCTGCGCGACTCGGGCGTGTGCTACTGCCCAACGCTGATGCGCGAGGTGTCGACGTTTGTCTATGAGTCGCGACCGGACTGGTTTGACGATGAATTCTTCTCGAAAGAGGTCGACCCAGCGGTGATTGCCGCACTCGATTCCGAGGCCAGGCGCGAGCAGTCGAGCAGTACGAGCGCGCAGACCTACAAGGCGCAGCTCGAAGTGGCCAAAGTGAACTTGAAGACCCTGTCGGACGCCGGTATCCCGATCGCGATGGGTACCGACACAGGGCCCGCCGCGCGGTTCCAAGGCTACTTCGAACATGGGGAGCTCGCGCTGATGGTGGAGGCTGGCCTGACGCCGATGCAGGCCATCGTCGCCTCGACATCCAGCGCCGCGCAGTGCATGGAGGTGGACGCCAATCTGGGTTCGCTCGAGGCCGGCAAGTGGGCCGACTTCCTGGTGTTGGGTGCCAACCCGCTCGATGACATCGCCAATACGAAAACGCTCGAAACGGTGTACGTCGCCGGCAACGTCGTACCCGGCGCGTAGACGGGCGCAACGCGCCGTCGCGTAAGCCCAGACGGGGCACTCGCCCCGCTGGAAAGTGAGGAAGCAGATGATTTTTCGAACCTACGTTGCGCTCGTCGGTGCTGTGGCCGTGCTCGTTGGTGCCCCGACGCTGGGGTCCGCCCAGACCTGGGATCCGCCCCGTTTGGCCGACGGTCAGCCGGACATCAACGGCATGTGGAACAACGTCGGCTCCTCTCATGTCCCGTTGGAATTACCGGAAGAACTGGCGGGGAAGAGCCTCACGGAGGCCGAGCGGCTCGAACTGTTCACGGCGCGGTCTGACCGCGCCAAGGCTCAGACCTGGGAAGGTCACGAGGCGAGCCGGGGGGTCGGGGCCTACGCGAACTACTGGTTCGATTGGTTCTGGGAAGAGCCCGTCGCCGGACAGGCGCCGGCGCTGGTGGTAGACCCACCGGACGGCCAGGTACCGAACATGACGGAACTTGCCCGCGACAGCGTGCGCTACTACCAGGACCACCTGCATGACGAGGCGGCGAACATGGAAGCGGGCGACCGCTGCCTCTCCCGGGGCGTCTTCGGGATGATGATGCCGACCGCTTACAACAACGGCAAACTGTTCGTGCAGTCCGAGGGTCACATCGTCATTCACAGCGAGATGATCCACAACGCGCGGATCATCCCCATTGACGCCGGCCCCCACCCGCATACCAACGTCAGCCAGTGGGAAGGTGCGGCGCGCGGTCACTGGGAAGGCAACACCTTGATTGTCGAGTCGGCCAACTTCAAGGCGGTCGGCAACCTGCGCGCTCCAGGGTCACGGGCACCGCAGCACGAAGGTCGCCGGATGGTGGAACGGTTCACATTCGCGGACGAGAACACGTTGAACTACTCACTCACCGTTGACGACCCTGAGACCTACGCGGAACCGTGGACCGTCGCGTTCCCCTACAAGCGGGACAACAACTACCAACAGTTCGAATACGCGTGCCACGAAGGCAACTGGGCCGTCCCCAACTCGCTGAGCGGTGAGCGGGCCCTGGAAAGCGCCGGACAATGAGGCAGCAGCGAACAGGCCGTCGGCCGCTCGACGTCCTCGTCATCACGGTCACGGCCTGTTCGCTGTTCGCTGGCCTGTCGACACCCGCGCGGGCCCAGTCCGGGTCAACGGACTGGAGCAGCCAGAACCTCAACCTCGATAACAACCGGTTCGCCCCACTTGATGAGATCAACACGACGAACGTCAACCGGCTGACGCAGCGCTGGACCTACGAAACTGGACCGGCCGACAACATCGCGCAGGCCACCCCGCTGGTGGTCGGTGGGGTGATGTATCTCCACTCGCGGTCGACGCTCTTCGCGCTGGACGCGGCGTCGGGTGACGAGTTGTGGACGACAGTGCTGGACTCGGGCGACCCGGGCGGCAGCCCGGTGCGCGGACCCACCTTCGTCGACGGTAACGTCTATGCCTATCGTGGCGCCGATCTGTATGCGCTCAACGGCAGGACGGGAGAGCCGGTCGAATCGTTCGGGAACGACGGGGTGCTGGCGGTCGTCAGCAACGCGCTGCAAACAAAGTACCCGGACGACTACCCGCCGAACCTGGACCCGGTGAGCATCGGATACCGGATTACCACGCCGCCGGCGCATCACGCGGGCACGATGTATGTCGCGGCGGCGTTGTCTGAAGGACACATCCCGGGTGGCCTTGTCATCGCCACCGACTCAGACACCGGGGCCATCAAGTGGGTGTTCAACACCATCCCACAAGGTCCGCAGGACGAAGGCTGGGAGATTGCGCGCGACACCTGGGGCGCCGGCGCTCGCGCCGGCGGTGGTATCTGGACCCAACCGGCGATCGACGAAGAGCTCGGGATGGTCTACATCAACGCCGGCAATCCGTCACCGGACTACGACGGCTCGGCCCGAGTCGGCATCAATCTCTTTAGCAACAGCACCATCGCCCTCGACCTCGAAACGGGGGCCCTGCGCTGGTACTACCAGGCCGTGCACCACGACCTGTGGGACTGGGATCATGTCACCGGCCCGGTGTTGTTCGATGTGACTGACGACGCCGGGCAGGTCATCAAAGGGGTCGCCGCCGCCGGCAAGAACTGTCTGTTCTACATGTGGAACCGTGAGACCGGCGAACCGCTCCACGCCATGGTCGAAACGCTGGTACCGACCGAGACCGATGTGCCAGGCGAGCAGGTCTGGCCGACCCAGCCGATTCCACATAACGCCGCGGGAGTCCCGATGACGCCGCTGTGCGCAACCTTCATCGAACTCGACGACCCGGAACTGGCGGCCCGTTCGAGCCAGCTCTACAGCCCCTACTGGATCAGCAAGGAAGTCATCGTGCCGCATGGCGGCTCGAGCTTCGGGTCACCCTCATTCAGCCCGAACACCGGCTACGTCTATGTCACCGGTAAAAACGGCGCCATCTCGTTGGTGGTCGACCCGGTCGGCGACACCCTGGAGCCTGGGCCGGACTCGAGGGGACACACCGAGAGCTTCTCATCCATCGACCGCATCAGCGAGGCCTTTCCTCCGGAAGTGACGGTGTCGGCCTACGACCCGATCACGGGCGAGCAGCCCTGGCAGGCGGTACTCCCGGCGCAGACATCCATCGGCGCCAGCGGCAATATGGCAACCGCCGGGAACCTGGTGTTTCAGGGGGTGGAAGACGGCGGGTTTTATGCCCTCCACGCGGAATCGGGTGCAGAGCTGTTCCGATACGACGCTCCCCGGCCGATCCGGGCCAGCCCGATGACCTACCAGGTCAACGGCAAACAGTATGTGACGGTGGTGGCAACCAACACGGTGGTCACGCTGGCGTTACCGTAGCCGGCACCGCGTGGCGGTCGCGACCCCGACCACCCATCGCGCACGGAGGAACATGTGAGAACGCATCTGACACAGCTTTGTCTGATCGGCCTCGTATCGATTCTGGGTGCCTGCGGCGCGTCGGCGCAGGAAACCACCTGGCAAGTCGATGGCGACACACGTGAAGCGATCGTCTACGCGCCGACCGCGACCCAAGACGGCGAGCGCGTGCCGCTGGTCCTGGCGTTCCACGGGTTCGGCGACAACATGCAGAATTTTCAGGGGGTGAATCTGCACGGGGCGTGGCCCGACGCCGTCGTGGTGTACTTCCAGGGACTGGAGCGGCGCCGCGACATGCTCGGGTGGCAAGTCGAAGCCGGCGACGGCGTCGACCGCGACCTGAAGCTGGTCGACGTGGCGCTCGCGTCACTGCGCCAGACGTACAACATCGACGACGATCGGATCTATGCCACCGGTTTTTCGAATGGCGGGATGTTCACCTACCTGCTCTGGGCGGAACGCCCCAACGTCTTCGCCGCCTTCGCGCCGGTGGCGGGCCGGCTCCGTGAGTCAGCGCGACCCACACAGCCCCGGCCTCTTTTTCACGTAGCCGGCGAGCAAGATCGAGTCGTCAGTTTCTCAGACCAACAGGCTTCGATCGAGACCTCTGTCGCGGTGAACGGCGTGGGCGACACCACCACGCCGTGCGGAAGCGGCTGCACCGTCCACGGTGCCACCACATCGGCGCCGGTGATGGCCTGGGTGCACTCTGGCGGCCACAACTATCCGCGAGAGACCTCAGCCCGAATCGTCGCCTTCTTCCGCGACCATCCGCGTGCACCGCGGAATGACACTCGCACGCGCTAGTCGGGGTCCATCACCGGGCGCGCCGTCCGTCATCTACGTCTTCGACTAGGCGGGTGGCGTACCGGCGGTAAATCGATCATCGGGGCGTGGGCATGCGCCCCGCCCGCTTGCTTCTCTTCCCGACGTGGCGTACCCTCCGCGCTTGTCTCATTGCGCGGGCCGATAGCCGGTCACGCGACCCCAGGAGCGATGCACCCCATGTCAACGTATCTTCTCGAACTCTCATACACTGCCGAGTCCATGGCCGCCCAGATCAAGAAGCCTCAGGATCGCCTGAAAACCGCCGGCATACCAGCTCTCGAAGCGGCCGGCTGCACGATGATCGGCGGAGGCTTCTCGTTCGGAGAGCGTGACGTCATCATCTTGTTCGAGGGCCCCAACGACCAGGCTGCAGCCGCGGTGGCGCAAGTGGTCGCAGCCGGTGGCTCCGTGAAAGCGTCCAAGACAACCAAGCTGCTCTCCGGCAGCCAGTGGACGTCGGCACTGCGCAAGGCAGGCAAGATCGCCGGCGCCTACCATCCAGCGAAGTAGGTCGGCGGGCGGTCGACTACACCCGCGGCAACCGATACACACGCATCGCGGTGTCGTGGAACATCGCCGCCCGCTCGTCGGCGGAGAACCCCGTCGTTAATTTCTTGAACTGATTCCAGAGCACGTTGTACGAACAGGACAGCTTGTCGACCGGGAAGTTGCTCTCGAACATGCACCGGTCGGGGCCGAATTCCTCGATGGTGTGACGATACCAATCCTCGTTGGCGGCGAGCAGGTCGTCCGACGTGGGCGGCCGATCGCGCTCGTGCCAGCCGTACCCGTTGACGACCATCTGGATGCCGCCAACCTTCGCCACCACGTTGGGGCATTTAGCCAGCTCCGTCACCGCGGGCTTCCAGGCCGCAAACACCTCGTCACGGCGCCCGGCCCACGACCCGATACCAATCGGCCCGCCCAGGTGATTGAAGATGATCGTGGTGTCTGGAAATGTCTTCGCCAGATCTGTCAGATCGGCGATATGGGTGTGATAGAGCCAGCCCTCGAACGATAGTCCGTAGGTCCGGAGGTGGGCGTAACCTCGACGAAACTCGGGGTCCAGCAAAATGTGCTGTGGTGCATCGGCTGGCAGGTTGGGCACCACGGTCGCGTCGGCCCACGCGGCACGATGGCGGATGCCCCGAAACCGCTGTGGACTCGCCGCGATTTGTGCTTCGAGCACAGGCGCCACCCGGTCACCCAATCTGAGATCCGCGGAGCCCACGATCCCCGTACAGGCCCGCATATCCCCGTAGAGGCCGCTGGCACTCATGGCCGCCACGCCCTGCACGAACTCCGTCTCACCGACCACTCTGAGCTCTTCCGGCCCGCCGGCCCGATACATCGATGTGCACTCGACGAACACGGTCTGGCGCACGTTGTGGGCCTGCGTGTCCTCGACCAGTTCCTCCAGCATGTAGCGGTTGCCGGGTCTCTCCCACAAGTGGTGATGCGGGTCGATGATCGGCAGCTCCGGTTCGATCGCCGCCTCGTCCGTCCGTGACAGCCAGTCCAGCCGGGGCTGAACGGCGGCGCCAGCGGCCGGCCGCGCGAACGCCGACCCTGGCGCGAGGCCCTGCACGGCGCTGACACCGGCAAGACCGCCGATCCCGTACGCCCCTGCGCGATTGAAGAAACTCCGACGCGTGATGTCACCCATGCAACGTTCCCCTGACTGGATTTCGGAATGTGCCCTGTGTCTCACGTGGCACTGTATACCTGCGGGCGGCGGTGGAACAGACGAAACCTGTTTCGCGGGCGTCCCGGGCGGAGGGTGTGTACACCCACAGACTCGCCGTAGAATGCGCCCATGCGCCCATATCTCTTCATCAGCACGCTTACTCTGCTTTTGACCGTCGTCACGCCGGTGCACGCACAGCATCCCGACATCGACCGCGCCGTCGAGCGATTCGCGCCGCAGATCACCGACATTCGCCACCAGATTCACGAACACCCGGAACTTGGCAACCGCGAAACGGAGACCGCTTCGCTGGTAGCGGACCACTTGCGTGCCCTCGGGTTCGACGATGTCCGGACGGAAGTGGCGCACACCGGTGTCGTCGCCGTGTTGCGCGGCGGCAAACCGGGCCCCGTGGTGGCAGTCCGTGCCGACATGGACGCCCTGCCGGTGACAGAGGATACCGACCTGTCATTCCGTTCAACGGTGCGGTCCACCTACTTGGGACAAGAGGTTGGCGTGATGCACGCGTGCGGGCACGATGTCCACACTGCGGTGCAACTCGGTGTGGCATCCATTCTGAAGTCTCTTCAGGACGACCTGCCGGGCACCGTCGTGTTTCTGTTTCAACCAGCCGAGGAAGGCCCTCCACCCGATGAGGAAGGCGGCGCCTCCTTGATGCTCGAAGAGGGCGCGTTCGACGAACCCCGCCCGGAGGCCGTATTTGGCTTGCACGCCAGCGCGCAGCTACCGGTCGGCAAGGTCGCCTACACACCGGGTGGCGCGCTGGCTGCCGTGGACCACTTTCGGGTCACCATCCGCGGAGAGCAGTCCCACGGGGCGGCGCCCCATCTGGGCATCGACCCCGTGGTCATGGCGGCCCAGGTCGTCTCCACGTTGCAAACCATCCGGTCGCGCAACCTGTCACCGCTCGCGCCCAGTGTGGTGACGGTGGGGATGATTCGCGGAGGCACGCGGTTCAACATCATTCCGGACGCGGTGTATCTCGAGGGCACAGTGCGCACCTATGACGCCGCCGTCCAGGACACGGTTGAACGCCGGATGGGCGAAATACTGGACGGTGTCACTCGAGCCGGCGGCGGATCGTTCGAGCTGGAGTACGACCGGATCACCCCGGTGACCATCAATGATTTGGAACTGACAACGCGGTCCGTCCCCAGCCTGGTGTCGGCGCTGGGCAATGACAACGTACCGGTAGCCGACCCGTGGATGGCCGGAGAAGACTTCTCGCTGTTTGCGAACGAAGTGCCGGGGTTCTTCTACATGCTCGGGACGCTGGCACCGGGCACCACGTCCGGCGACCACCACTCCCCGACCTTCCGAGCCGACGACACGGCGGTGCCGATCGGCATGCGGACAATGGCCTACACGCTTTGGGACTATCTCAGCGCCGCAGGCGCACGATAGGCATCAACCGCAGCTACTCCTGGGCCCGTGCCTCGAGGGTGCGCGCGCCGCTGAGGGTGTTGATCATGGCGTGATTGCCTTCATGACACGCGTACTCCCAGAGCTGACCAGCGGTGACCCCACGCGAGGCGTGGTCGGTGGTCATCGGAGCAGACACGGTCCAGGGCTGGCTGAAGACCTCGGGGTCTTCCATGGTGAAGGTGTAGTCGATCGACTCGGGGCCAACGCGGGTGAAACGCTCGACCAGCCGCAGAGACGAACGAGACTTGCGCCAGGGCGAGCTCCAGTAGGCGCCGGGTTTATCGACGAAGTTGACGGTCTCGACAACCAGCGTGTCACCTTCCCAGTGCCCGCGCGCCTCACCGGTCCACTGTGCGATGCCGTTCAACGGCCGATCCGTGATCGGAATCACGCGCAGCTCGTGATACATCTCGTGCAGCATGACGACTTCGCCGGGGGTCTGAAACACCAGCAAGTTCATGTTGTACGGCTGCAGCGGCACCATGTTGGGTAGGCCGTCGGTGAGGCAGCGCTCGCCGGTGTCCATGTCGGTCCAGGAATCGAAGGGGCCGACGCCGTATCGGGCCACCTCAGTGTCATAGACCGCTTCAGCCCCGGGCGCCCACGGTATCGTGCCGTCGGCCGGGTCGACAATCAACGAGGTCCGCCGACTGTCGGTGATGACGCTGCCAGCGTCGAGCCAGACCTGGTTGTAGCCACCGACGCTTCCCGGGGGGGCCTTGCCGTCGTTGGCCACACGACTCTCGATGGTCTGTTGCTCCATCGCAGCGGCTTCTTCGTCGGTGAGTGAAGTCTTCTCCGCCATGCCTCCCGGTCGCTCGAGCGGGGTGAGCGTGGCCGACGTCCACAAACCCTGGAGATCGGGCTCGCCCCACGGGGTTGTCGCCGAAGGCGCACGTGAACCCGTTCCCTCTTGCCCCATCGCGCCCACCGGCGCCAGGGTAACGACTGCCGCCACCACGAGCGGCGCGAATAACCTATGACTCATAAGACATCTCCCTACACACGGCTGATCTGGCGATCTGAAGGGTTACAGGATACGACACTCGCAACGGTCGCGGACACAGATCATTCCTTGGGCTTCGATCCCGTCGGCACATCCGGCGCGGCACCACCTGCCGCGTCTTCGAGCACGGTAATCACGGCCGACAAGTCATCGCGCCCGCGCCCGCGCCCCATCAGACCGTTGACGGACTGCATGGTTACGGCGGCGGCCGGCAGCACTGCACCCCGGTCGTGGGCCAGGCTCAGGGCGATATCCATGTCCTTGTGATAGAGCCGCGACTCGATGCCCGCGCTGAAGTCGCGCGACGCCATGCGGGTTCCGAACAGATCCAGGACCCGGCTGGACGCGACACCGCCCATCAGCACCGTCCGCACCTGTTCGACGTCGAGCCCACACCGTCCCGCCAGCGTCAGCGCCTCGGCGGCACCCTGGGCCGTCACCAACAGGGCGAGCTGATTGCACGCCTTCGTGGTGTGCCCCGCACCCGAGGCGCCGAGATGCGTGACCGTCGTGCCGAGCAACTCGAACAGTGGCCGTGCTCGCTCGAACGCGGGCATCGGCCCACCGACCATGATCGTCAGCGACGCATCGGCCGCACCCTGGGGCCCACCGGAGACCGGCGCGTCAAGCATGTCGACGCCGCGGGCCGCCAGCACCTTGGCCATCGCGCGCGTCGCGGTCGGGTCGATGGTGCTCATGTCGATCACGAGCGAGCCGGGACGCGCGCCGTCCACGATCCCTTTGCCCGCCTCATCATCACCACTGCCCAGCACGACCTGTTGCACGTCGCTCGTGCCGGTGACCATCGTGAAGATGACGTCGCTGTGTTCCGCCACCGCCGCGGGGCTGGCGCACAAGGTCGCCCCAGCGTCAACGAGCGGTTGCGCCGATGTCGCCCGACGCGCGAACACGGCCATTCCGTGGCCCCCCGCCATCAGGTTCCGAGCCATCTGGCGTCCCATGGTGCCGAGCCCGATAAAGCCGAGTTGCATAGATCAGTCCTGGCCGGACGAGGGAAACCCGGGGGCCGAGGCGACCTCCGCGATCTGGTCGAGGTGCCGCTGGTGGTGCAGCGGGATATAGAGCAGCCACTGATACGCGTTCAAGGTGCCGTAGACCGGCCGGTGGTGGTCTAGCGTATGGGTCTTGAGGGGCTGCTGGGTCGTTTCGGCGAAGGCGATGGTGTGGGCACGACGGTCCAGAAACAGCCCGACCGCCGCCTCGCGGTCCACTCCCCCCGTCGGGATCACCTGCTCTGGCGCGTCACGCCGTGCGTCGCGATTGCCGAGCATGGTCTCGATAACGGCTGTCTTTCCGCCCGTTGCAGTCTCCCACTCCGGATTGACCGGGGTCTTCAGCGCCCGCTCTACCTGCCCGAACAGCCGCCCCTCAACCAGCCCGAGATGCTCAGCAATCAGCCCGATCGACCAGCGGTCTGGCCCGGACCGGAAGGTCCATTGGTCAGCAGTCAGCGGTTCAATCGCGGCGAGCAGACCGTCCCGTGTGCGGCACAGCAGATCGGTGACGTGGGTGCGTTCGGTCCCGGTCATGACCGTGAGGGTTGTACCGTCCGTCATGCGCCGACCCCCTGTTTCTTCCAGTAGCGCTCCAGACCGAGCCAGCACTGGTCCAGTGGTGCCGCCTTGTCATAGAGCGCGGCGGCGGCATCGGACATGTGACGCTGGAGATAGCCACGAATGTCTGTCACAAAACGTGCCACGCGCTCGTCCGCCGTGGAGGCTCGCTCGTCTTCAACAATGGCCCGCGCGAGCTCCGCCACGCCGTCGAGATGCTCCAGGAGACTGGCCATGTGGGCGGCCGACTCGCCGTGGGGCCCGAAGTGGGTCAGAAACAGCGTCTCGGCCTGCCAGTCTCCAATCAGCGCGGCGCTGGCCTTCCAGACCTGAATATCAATATCTGGCGGTGGCGTGGGTGGCATCGCGAACAGGTCGGGGCCAGTACGAATGCCGGCCGTATCGCCCACGAACGCCACGCCGCTTTCCCGGTCGAGATAACTCACGTGATGGGACGCATGACCGGGGGTATAGGCCACCTCCAGATCGCGGTCGGCCACACGCACGCGCTCCCCCCCGGCGAGCGCCTGGATGTTCTCCTGGGGCACCGGCAGGAACTCGCCCCACAGTCGATCCATCTCGTCACCGTAGAGCCGGGTCGCGCTGTTGATGAGCTTGGCCGGGTCTACCATGTGACGCGCACCTCGTTCGTGCACGTAGACCTGGATCTCGGGGTTGTCGCGCACGAGGGTTCCGGTGGCGCCAGCGTGATCGAGATGAATGTGGGTTAGAAGGATCGCGCGAACATCGGCGATGCCAATCCCTTGGTCGCCCAGTGCCGCCCGAAGGGTGTCGAGACAGGTGGACGGCCCAGGGTCCACGAGCGCTACCCCGCCGGGACTCTGTATCGCGGCCGTGGCAATAATTCTGGGCTTCCCGAGAAAATTCAGATCGGCATAGGTGATGCCACGCGCAATGGTCTGCATAGAGGTGAAATCTTACTATGCAGGCGTCATCACCGGCTTGACCTCGTCGTGGCCTCCATAGTTTGATGAACAGAGCATGATGGCGGACAGGAATACAAGCGACGGCGTGCTCGAAGAGACCCGTCAGAAGACCAAGAAGCCGACCCTCTACAAGGTGCTGCTTCAGAACGACGACTACACCACGATGGAGTTCGTCATTCAGATCCTGGAAGGCGTGTTCCACAAACCCCCGTCCGAAGCCCACCGCATCATGATGCAGGTCCACACCGAAGGGCGCGGCATCTGCGGGGCTTACAACTACGACGTCGCCGAGACCAAAGTCGCCACGACCCAGGACCTGGCCCAGCAAGCCGGATTCCCGCTTCAGGCGACCCTCGAAGAGGAGTGACCCGGACCCCATGTTCAGCGCCGCACTCGAGCTCATCCTGAACGTCGCCTACCGCGAGGCTGCGGCTCGGCGTCATACCCATCTGACGCTCGAGCACCTGTTGTATGCCCTGGCGCACGATCCCGACGGCGAAAAAATTCTGACGGCCTGCGGTGGCGACCTCCCCGCGTTGCGTCACTCGCTGGACGAGTTTCTCGGTACCCTCGAGCAGTTCCCCCGCACGTCGCGGGGCCGGGAACCGGACCAGACACTGGCGTTCCAACGTGTCCTGCAAAACGCCGTCTTGCATGTCCAAAGCGCCGGGAAAGACGAAGTCCGGTTCGGCGATGTGCTGGCGGCGACGCTGCAGCAGCCCAACTCGTTTGCGGCCGAGTTGCTGCAATCGCAAGGCATTACGAGACTGGATGTCCTGAACTACATCTCACATGGCATCGCCAAGGTGCCGACCGCCAACGGTGCGGGCGAAACCCGGGAGGGGGCCGAATCGGGAGCCGGAAGCGAGGGCGGGGCGGCATCGCGCGACCCGCTCACAGCGTTTGCGCTCAGCCTCACCGACCGCGCCAGCCAAGGCAAGCTGGACCCGCTGATCGGTCGTCGCGATGAACTGCAACGCACCCTCGAAATTCTCTGTCGTCGGCGCAAGAACAATCCCGTCTTCGTTGGCGACGCGGGTGTGGGGAAGACGGCGCTGGCCGAAGGGCTGGCCAGCCGGCTCCTTGACGATGACGTGCCGCCTCGGCTTCGCGGGGCAGAGGTGTTCTCGCTGGACACCGCGGCGCTGCTCGCCGGCACCCGGTTCCGGGGAGACTTCGAAGAGCGCTTCAAGGCGGTCACCGACGCGCTGACCGCGCGCCCGAACCCGATCCTCTTTATCGACGAGGTGCATTCGACGGTCGGGGCTGGGGCCACGACGGGCGGCACCATGGACCTCGCCACGTTGATTAAGCCGGTGCTGGTGGCGGGCGAGCTCCGGGTCGTCGGGTCGACGACGTTCGACGAGTACAAGCAGATCGAGCGGGACCGTGGCCTGGCGCGCCGACTACAGCGCGTAGTGGTTGAGGAGCCCAGCGTCGATGAGACGGTCGAAATTCTGAAGGGGCTGCGGTCGCGCTACGAGGACCATCACAACGTCAGCTTCACTGACGGCGCGTTGAAGGCTGCCGCGAAACTGGCCGGACGGCACCTGCGGGACACCCGGCTCCCAGACAGCGCGATAGACGTGCTTGACGAAGCCGGCGCCAAGATCGCGGCCGCGGCGCCGGTGGTGGCGAGTCCCGTCACCTCGGGCACCCCGACCCTGGCGGCCACCGCTGCAACCACGCTGGAGGCGGTGGCAGAGGTCGAACTCGCCGACCTCGGGGTCGACGATACAGCAGAGACGACCCCGCCTGAGAGACACCGAGTCACGGCGACGGATATCGAGCGGGTCATCGCCCGGATGGCCAGGATTCCCGCGAAACAGGCGTCGGTGACGGACAAGGAGCGGCTACGGTCGCTCGACGAAGCCCTGCGTCGCGTGGTGTTCGGCCAAGACGACGCTGTGTCCGAGGTGGTGACGGCCATCAAGCGGGCGCGGGCAGGGCTCGGTCAACCGGATCGCCCCGCGGGCTGTTTCCTGTTCACGGGCCCCACCGGGGTGGGCAAGACCGAACTGGCCAAACAGCTGGCCATTCATCTCGGGAACGAGTTCATCCGCTACGACATGAGCGAGTACATGGAGAAGCATGCCGTGGCGCGATTGATCGGAGCCCCACCCGGCTATGTGGGCTTCGAACAAGGGGGGCTACTGGTCGACGCGGTTCGGTCTCACCCCTACGCGGTGCTGCTCCTCGACGAAATCGAGAAGGCCCACCCGGACGTCTACAACATCTTGCTCCAGGTGATGGACCACGCCACCCTGACAGACAATAACGGACGCAAGGCGGACTTCCGGCAGGTGGTGGTCATCATGACCTCCAACGCGGGATCGCGCGAAATGAATGCCGCGCGGATCGGCTTCGGCGAGGACCAGGCCACCGGAGATCACGGCCGTACCAAGGCCGCCATCGAGCGGGTGTTCAGCCCGGAATTCCGGAACCGTCTCGACGCCACGGTCACCTTCGACAGTCTGCCGCCAGAGGTGGTAGAAACCATTGTCGAAAAGTTCGTGCTCCAGCTCGAGGCGCAACTTGCCGAGCGCCATGTCGCCATCACGCTCGAACCGGAGGCTCGCGCCTGGCTCGCGCAGAAGGGCTACGAGCCGAAGTACGGGGCCAGACCGCTGGCTCGAGTCATCCAGACCGAGGTACGCAATCCGCTGACCGACGAGATTTTGTTCGGTGGGCTCGAACACGGGGGCACCGTGCGAATCACATTGGCCGACGACAAGCTGCGGTTCGACGTCGAACCGAGCCCGCCGGTCGAATCGACCGACGAGGACTAGCCCTCGTTCTGGTCCTGGTCCAGCGCGAGCACCAGGTCTTGCAGTCGCTCGATCTCCGATTGCACGGCGTGCAGGATGGCCCGGCGCTCCTGGAGTGACGGCGTCGACCAGTCTTCGTCGTCCAGCCGCACGCGGCCGTCCGACTCGAAGTCCACCAGGACCGCATCCATGGTGTCTATGTAGAGATGCATGTCGCCTCTTGACGGGCTTCCGTCGAACCCCACGCGTCCGCTCCGTGGGGACCCTGACTGCCCCCAATTCCGTGTCCCCCGGGCACGCCTCACGCGCGCCGAGGTTCCTACATGCCGGCCGCGGTTGCGGCGCGTTGGGCGTCGTCGACGCCAACGACAAGCGCCGCCATGTTCTGTTCGGTGATCGCCGACGCGAACGCGTAGTTGATGTTGACACCGGCGTCGCGCAAGGCGCGGGTCGTCGCGCTCAGCGCGCCAGGACGGTTGGGCATCGTCACGAAGAGTACGTCGCACTCGTCAACCGCGTAGTCTTTGCTGCGCAGCAGACCCGCGGTATGGACGGGATTCTCGGTGACCAGATGCAAGACGCCGGTACTCTCCAGATTGAGAGCCAATAAATTGATCTTCTCGGCCGCCAAGGTCTGACACAACCGCGCCAATGCGCCAGGGGTGTTCTCCAGCCGGAGAGTCATTTCCGTTCGAATCGCCATGCCCGTGAGGATAACGCAGACTGCGCTGGGAACTCAGGTACGCTGGGATAAGATGACCCAATGGTGACGCGTGTGCCCACTCCGATCGGTGTTGGGAACTGGTGGCGCCCGCTCGGTGTGTTACTCCTGTGCGTGGTGTGCGGTGCCCCCGCCGCGGCGCAAAGCCAGACCCCACCCCCTTACCAGTCATTACTCGACTCGCTGCAGCAGACGGTTGCCACGGGCGACCAGGCGCGGTTTCTCACGCTCCTCGCCCCCGGTGCCGATCAGGTCGCGGCTACCGCCTTCGCGCGCGAGATGTTCCCGACGACGGTCGACCGGGTCAAACTGAGACCCCGCTTCCAGCTGACGCTCGACGATGTGCCGCCGGACAGCGGGTACGACGTCACGGTCGAGCTGTTCTTCGAGGCAGATGCGCAAGGCCGACTCGAGACGTGGCAACTCGAGGTCGTGCGCCTGGACGAGGACGGATGGGGCGTCCGGGACCAGTCACGTGTAGACACGGTAGACGGGCTGCACCGCCTGCAGTTGACCGCCACCCGGCAATACGCCGCCAACAATCTCGTCATTCTCGGCGAGGATCTGTCGCTCACGCTGCGCAAGGGAACGGTGTTCGTCGCGGAAACGGACACCGGGGTCACAGGACTGGTCCTCTTGGGCGACGGCGCGATGAGCTTCACTCCACAGCCTGAGGCTGAACGGGGACAGCTCCGCATCTTCGACGGGGAAGACACCCTTGAGACGAAATTCGATGCGGCGTTCGTGCGTCTGCACCCGGATGTGTTTACCTCGCGGGTGTCGACGAGTGCCCTCGTCGAACAGTCCGTGGACCAGGGCGAGCTAGACGACGCGACCGAGGTCTTCAACGAACTGATCGAGCTGTCCTTCAGGCTCGACCTGTCACACATCAGCGACGGCATCTGGTCGATCATCCCAGGAGCCGGCGACTTCCTCGCGGAGGTGCGGACCGAGAAGCACGGCACGTTGACCTACGCGCAGGCTGGCGGGCAACCAGAGGACATGTCGTTGTCGAACCGGACGACTGGGCGAGTCATCTCGCTCTATCCGTCGGCGCGAAAACGGGCCACACAAACCCGCTACTTTGGTGACGACGATCAGGCCGCGGTCGACATCCTCGACTACGACATCGACGCCTCATTTGAGCCGCTGGGGGTCACGCAGCAGGAACTGCGTGCGACCCCCGAACTCGTTGGGTGCCGCATCGTCGGGACCACCCGGTTGGCCATGCGGGTGAAAGGCCCCCCCATCAAGACCTTCAACCTGCGGCTCGCGGAGGACCTGACGGTGTCGTCGGTCAGCTCCAGCGAGTTCGGCCCGCTGCTCTTTTTCCGCGTGAACGGGCAGAACACCCTGGTCATCAACCTGCCAAACAAGGTGGCCGGCGGGGCCGAATTCACCGTCGACATCCAATACGCGGGTGACTTGCGGGGGCAGGCGCTGGACGAAGACTGGATTGGCACCCAGTATTTCTGGTATCAGGCGGCGGGCCTGACCGGGCTCGGAGAACCTCGCTATGTCTACAGCAACCGGAGCTACTGGTATCCGCAGGGCGCGGTCACAGACTACGCAACCGCTACCCTGCAGCTGTCGGTGCCGCCGAGCTGGGGCGTGGTGGCCAGCGGCTCCCCGCTCGAGACGAACCCACCCGTCGTCGGCTCCGGAGGCACCGGGCCGCAACGGTTCGAATTCGTGGCCGTCCAGCCAGCGCGATACCTGTCGGCACTGATTTCACGTTTCGAAGACCATGCAGTCCCGGCTCGCACGGTCCGGCTCACGGATAGCGCAGGACCAGGGACGGAGCACCGCAGCCGCGGCGCGGTGTACTACGACACCCTCACGGTCACGGGTCTGGCGAGCCCGCGGAGTGTCGACGAGGTCGAAGTGGTCGTCGACCAGGCGGCCGACATCGCGGCCTTTTACGGGACACTGCTGGGCGACATCCCGTACCCCTCAATGACCGTCGCCACAACAGACAGCCGACAGCCGGGCGGACACAGCCCGGCCTACTTCGCAGTGATGAACCACCCGCTGCCGCAAGCACCGGGCGTGATCGTGTCGTGGAAAACCGATCCAGTCAGTTTCAGCGGGTATCCATCGTTCTTCCTGGCCCACGAGGTGGCGCACCAGTGGTGGGGACAAGCGGTTGGTTGGAAGAACTATCACGAGCAGTGGCTGAGCGAAGGACTGGCCCAGTACTTCGCGGCCCTGTATGCCGAGCAGAGCGCCGGGCCCGAGGTCTTTACCGACATCTTGCAGCAGATGCGGGACTGGGCCATGCGTCAGTCGCGCGAAGGCCCCGTCTATCTGGGCTACCGGCTCGGGCATCTCGACCAAAAACCACGTGTGTTCCGGGCGTTGGTCTACAACAAGGGCGCCATGGTGCTGCACATGCTGCGGGGCCTGCTCGGGGACGATGTCTTCTTCAACGGGCTCCGCCGGTTCTACCACGCGTCACGCTTCGAGAAGGTTGGCACGGACGCACTGCAGCTCGCCTTCGAACTCGAGTCGGGAGTGCCACTCGATCGTTTCTTCGAGCGCTGGATCCATGAAATGGGGCTGCCGGAGCTCGAGTTTTCGTCACGCGTAGAGACGACAGCGACGGGCGACGAAGTCGTCCTCCGGTTCGAGCAGCGCACCGAGCGGCTCTTCGACCTCCCGGTCACCGTGGAGCTGGTCTACCGATCAGGCGACGAGGAAACGGTGACCGTGCCCGTCACAGATCGAGTCTCTGAAATGCGGGTCCCGGCAAAAGGCCGCCTCCGCCGCGCCCGGATCAGCCGCACGGACACGGCGCTGGCAGACATCGACGACTGACGCGTGGCGTGTGGGGCGCCGCCCCTTCTAATACGCGAAAATGTCGGTGATGGTCGGGTCCTGCGGCGATTCAGACAGCGAGAACACGAGCAGGAAGCGGACTTCGCGGTGCTCGTAGAAACGCACCAGGCGGTCGCCCTGGTCGGTCCGCTCAAGCTCGAATCGGCCGACTTCAGCCCCGCGACCCAGCAAGGTCGCGACCTTGCTGGCGGTATCGCCAATCCGCACGCGCATATCCCCCTCGAGTAGAAGCACCGGGATTCGGACCGCCCCCGGCGGCGCGGACGTGGGGGACGCCGCATCGTCGGGGGATGTCGCTGAGGCGTCCTGGATACCGGTGCCGTCGCGCCACTCACGGACGGCTGTGGTCCCAACCACACCGGCGGTGACCAGCAGAGCGACAGCCAATATCCACTGTACGGCCGGCGACGCGCGACCCACACGACTCATCGGTCTTCGGCCTCCTGGGTGAAGGGTGGCATCTTGGCCTGTGCGGACGCAAGCCTGCACCACCCCAAAACGTGGCAACCCTGGACGCAACCGGCAACCCCCGACGCGTGGCAACCCTGGGCACGCCGCGGGAGGGCTCGAGTTGATATGATCGGAGATCCGCAGCACCCGGACCGAAGCGCCTGGCGCCTGAGCGGCGTCTAACGGGTGAGGGGTACGAGCGCTGGGCCCGTATCGACAATTTCTTGAACGTGTCCGTGGAGGCCACAGTGATAGCGACCAGCCTGGTTCGACATTGGTTGCCGGGAGTCTCGTTAGCCGGCGGGTTGGTACTGGGGCTGACGCTCCCACTGACCGCGCAGCTACGCATGCCCGAGCTGCAGCTCGATTCCATCACGGAGACCGACGTCGCGCACGCGGGCACACGGGCCAATGTGGCCCTCGAGGTGGCCCTCGACCCTGGCTTTCACCTTCAGTCCAACGCGCCGCTCGACGAGAGCCTGATTCCGACCGTCTTGACGCTGGACCCACCGGACGGATTCTCGGTGGAGAGCGTGGCGTTCCCTGAAGCGATCCTGCTCGATGTGGCCGGCGACGCGCTGGCGGTCTTTGAAGAAGAATTCCGTATCGGCGCCCTCGTCGACGTCAGCGATTCCGTTGCACCCGGGTCCTACACGGTGCCTGGGACGCTGCGCTGGCAGGCTTGCAACGAGACGATGTGTTTCCAGCCAAAGAACACGGACATCGCGTTCAACGTGACGGTGGCGCCGTCGACGCAGTCGCTCACGACGCTCCACCCGGACCTGCTCGCCGGCCTCACCCTGGTAAACGCCGACAGCGACGCACCGCCACCAGCGCCCGTGCCGGCTGCCCCCATGCTGGACGACCTGTCCGTGGTGGCCTCGCTTGACGGCTTCGACGTACTCGCGAGCACCGGCGGCTATCTGAACACCGAGGCGTTTCTCGACTTCATGGGCGCGGCTGAGTCGGGCGAAGGAGAGCGCGGCTGGTTCGAAGGACGGGGTCCGATCGCCATCCTCGCGCTGATTCTGGTGGGCGGCCTCGCGCTGAACCTCACGCCGTGCGTCTTGCCGATGATTCCCATCAATCTCGCCATCATCGGGGCGGGCGCGAAGGCCGGATCCCGCACGCGTGGCTTCGCCCTCGGTGGGGCCTATGGACTGGCCATGGCGCTGGTCTATGGGACGCTGGGACTGGTCGTGATTCTGACGGCGGGCACGTTCGGCACGATCAACGCCTCGCCGTGGTTCAACTTCGGAATCGCGGGGTTGTTTGTGGTGCTCGGGCTGGCTATGTTCGACGTCCTGGCCATCGACTTTTCCGGCCTCCAGGCGAAGCTGTCGACAGGGCGCAACGAGGGCGGCTCGTTCGTCGTGGCGTTCGGCATGGGTGCCGTGGCAGCACTGTTGGCTGGCGCTTGTGTGGCCCCGGTGGTCATCCAGGTAATCGTTTTTTCAAGCAATCTGTATAACACCGGCACCACCATCGCCCTGGCGCTGCCCTTCTTTCTCGGCATCGGGATGGCGCTGCCGTGGCCGATCGCCGGCGCTGGCCTATCGTTCATGCCCAAGCCGGGTGCGTGGATGGTGCATGTCAAACACGCCTTCGGCGTATTCATCCTTGGTACTGCGGTCTACTACGGGTATCTCGGCTACGGGTTGGTCGCACAGCGCTGGGTCGACCCCGCCGATGTCGCCGACAGCGTGCAGGAGCTGCTTGACGAGGGTTGGCACGCGTCACTGGGTCAGGGCCTGGAGGCGGCGCAAGCAGAAGACAAGCTGGTGCTGGTGGATATGTGGGCCACCTGGTGCAAGAACTGTCTGACGATGGACAAGACCACGCTGAAGGCCCCGGCCGTCGAGTCCGGGCTGGAGAACTACGTGAAGGTGAAGTTCCAGGCCGAGGACCTCGAAGCCTCGCCGGCCCGAGAAGTCCTGAAACACCTCGGCGGTATCGGCCTGCCGACCTACGCAATCCTCCGCCCCCGCACCGACGAACGACAAGCGGACGCCACGGCTCCGTAGCGACGCACGACGAACCGACGCCACCGCGGCCCCGTCGCGTCTGCGGTCATGCCGCCGAGGACGGCTCCGACGGCGTTCGGACGCGTAGCGCGGCCGGGTGCAACACAGCATCCAGCGTGGTGCCCCCCTCGACGACCTCGCCATCGACGTGAAAGCACATCGGTCGCTGGCTCTCGATCGTGACGCGGCGCGCCGTCATCGTCTGCACGCCGGGGTCCCGTTCGATTGTGCCGTTGAACAACCGCCGTGCTCCCCACACTGCCCGGCAGGCACCCCGCGGGGCCACAATCACCAAATCAAGCAAACCGTCGTCCAACCGGGCGCGTGGCGCGATCGTCGCCCCATTGCCAAACTGCGTGCCGTTGGCGAACTCCACCATCAGCGCGGCGCCGTCGAACGCGTCCGGCTGCGTGTCGGTCATCACCTGGTAGACCTCTGGCGTGTACCGAAGCACCGTGGACATCGTTGCCCGCACGTAACGCCGAAGCCCGCGGCCCTCGAGTTGGCCAAACGCCAACGCGATCGCCGCGTCCAACCCAATTCCGGCGAGGTTGAGAAAAAGTCGCCCGCCCAGCTCACCGACGTCGATGGTGCGGTCCGTACCGCGGACCGCGGTCTCCAGAGCACGCCTGGGGTCCAGACTGATGCCTAGTTCTCGCGCCAATCCATTGCCAGAGCCGGCTGGTACGATGCCCAGAGCGCTATCCCGAAAGGCCACCGCGGATCCGATTTCGTTGACGGTTCCGTCGCCACCCCACGCGATGATCGGAGAAAAGCCGCGGCCGAGGAAGTCTGCCGCCAACTCGCGGGCATGCCCCGCGCGCTCGGTAAACGCCACCTCGCAGGACAACTGGGCCGCCGCGCACACACCTTGCACCAGCGCCTTCGCCCCCGTCCGTCCGGCTCGCGTGCCGACTGGTCCGGCGACGGGATTGATGATGGCGGCAACCGCCGACGAAGAGTGGCGCATCGATGCTATAGTAGCGTCCCAAGATGGCACGTCGCTGGGTTCGCCTCGTTATCGTGCTCATCACTCTCACCACGCTTGGCTTCACGGCCAATCGCATCCGCCTCACGGAACGCGTGCTCAACGACGAACACAATGTCGAGCGCGTCTTCACCGATTTGAGCTGGGCGTTGACACTGACGCTCGCGGACCTGCGCGCCGCCGAACAAGCCTATGTTGCGGCCGGCCAAGATCGGGTCTACTGGACTACGAAGGTCAACAGCCACCTCGACACGGTCAGCGACAGTCTCGCAAACCTGCGACGACTTGCCACCGCGCCCGGGTCGCTCGAAGCCCTGGACGAAGCAGAAGGCGCAATCGCCGATCTCCAGGGGATGGACCAGCGCGCACGGGAACACGCGAGCCTGGAACAACCGCTCCTCGCCTCCGATCTCATCTTCACCGACGGGCTCGAACTGGCCTCGCGGGCCGCCGCGAACATTGAGCTGGCACGCGCGACGGAACGCACGACGCGGAACGAGACGGTTCGGACGGCCCGCTCCGCACAAACCACTACGCTGGCCGCCGCGGCCGGCGTTGGAGTGCTGATGCTCCTGCTACTGGCCCCAATGCCGCGGGACCCGATGCCACGGGAGAAGACGACGTTCGCATCACTCGACGAGTCAGGCGGAGCGACCGAACGTGCCACGCCGTCCAACGACGATGCGGCCGGGTTGACCCGGCTCGACCTCGCCTCAGGCAAGAGGGCACGGACCGCACGTGGCGCAGCGGCGGTGGCGGGTACGACCCGCGACCGTCAGTCCGCGAAAGGCCCCGCCGCGCGGAAGGGCAGCGCAGAGCCGAAGCCAGATCTGCGCACCGCCGCCGATCTCTGTACCGACTTGAGCGCCATGGCGGCGTCGGAAGAGTTGCCCGCCCTACTGGCTCGAGCCGCGGACCTCATGAATGCCAGCGGGCTGATCGTCTGGGTCCTCGATGCCACCGACGCGCTGCGTCCAGCGATCGGTCACGGATACCCTCCGAAGGCGCTCGCCCGCATCGGCGCCATCCCAAGCGACAGCAGCAACGCCACCGCGGCCGCGTATAGGGACGTCCGTATGCAAGTCGTGATCGGGTCGGACGGGGCGAGCGGCGCCCTCGCCACCCCGCTCCGGTCGGCCAACCGCTGCGTCGGCGTCCTGTCGGCAGAATTGCGGGACGGCTGGGAATCAAGTGACGCCGTCCAGGCCAGCGCCGCCATCGTCGCCGCACAACTCGCCACGATGCTCCAAACCGACCCACCGGTCGAGAGTGAGGCCCCCGCGGAGGCCCCACCCGCCGAGGCGCACGGGTAGTCGCTCGCACGCGGCCGGCTCACTCGATCGTCTAATCATCCTCCCCGAAGAACTGATACCGGTCTGCCCCCGACGGCGGATCGGATGAGAAAGTCGGCAGTCCCCGACAGGAGACCCATATGTCATCGGGTGAGGACGCGTGACGTCGTCGCCGACTCAGGAGCCCCTGTTTTCAGGGGCTCGACAAGTCGGCACGGCGTTTGTAAAAGGAAGAGCAGGTCGCGCGGAGTCAACGGGATGCGTTAACTCAGGCAGGCGCTGGCATCGCCGCATCCCGTGTTGTGGGGCACTAGCGATTCCGTGCGACCCCTTTTCTCCCCCCTGCAGGGCGCCGCGGCCGGGAAACCGGCGCCGTCTTCGGACTATACTGAGCAGATGGATCCGTTGAGTCTGCCGCTCGACCATGCTGCGATCGAGCGCATCCTCCCGCATCGCTACCCGCTGTTGCTCGTCGACCGGATCACCGAATTCGAAGTGGACAAGCGGATCGTCGGGATCAAGAACGTGTCGCTGAATGAGCGTCACTTGTGGCAACCACCCGGCGAGCGTCCCGCCATCCCGCCGACCATCCTCACGGAAGCGGTTGCGCAAGTCGGTGCCATCTTGATTCTTGCCAAACCCGAGAACCGCGAGAAGTTGATCTATCTCATGCGGATCGAGCGCGTCCGCTTTCGGCGCCCGGCGCACCCCGGCGATGTCGTCACGATTGAAGTCAACGTGCACCGGTTGCGGAGTCGAATGGGTCAGCTGCATGGCGTCGCCAGGGCCGGTGGCCAGGTGGTGCTGGACGGTCGTATGACCTTCGCGCTCGGCCCGAAGGGGCCCGTCGCGCAAGAGTAGGTGCGGCGGATAGGCCGCCGTCAATGATAGGATTCCAAAATGGGTTCCAAGAAGAATCGCACACGTGGATCGTCCCCGACCAATCCGGTGACGCCAAGCCCTCAGACAGCACCAACCAAGGGTGTTCCCTGGGCGCTGGTCGTCGTGGCGGTTGTGGTGGTGGGGGGAGTTGGCTCCTACGCAACACTAGGCAGCTCGGACCCGGAACCGTCAGCCGTCGCAGAGATGGCGCGCGCTGAGACGCCGGGCACGACACCAGCGTCGGAACCGGCGCCAGCCAGCGGAGCCGCACCCGCGCCGATTACGGCGAGCGGCGCGACGATGCCGGAGAATTTGGACGGGCTCCCGATGCCGCCCCTCCCGTACGTGCCGCAAATGGTGCCCCGCCCGGTTGAGCTCGTCAAGAAGGCCTACGTGTTTGCCGCACAGAACCCGGGTGTGCTCAGCTACGTGCCCTGTTATTGCGGGTGCGAGAACAACGGGCATGTCTCGAACGTCGACTGTTTCGTCGGGTCTCGCGCACCGAACGGGGCCGTGGAGTCGTGGGATACCCACGGTATGACTTGAACGCACTGCCTTGATGTCGCGCGTGACGCGATGCAAATGCATGCCCTCGGCGCTTCGGTGAAAGAAATCCAGAACGGCGTCCTCAGCAAGTATGGGTCGGTCTACCCGACCTCGACACCGACGCCCACGGCGCCCTAGTCAACCGGCGGGGCGGCCGTCTGTCGTCTCGTCGACCCGGGCAACCATGACAGGCCCACATGCGCTGGTGCGCCGAACCGGCGGGTCAGAGGCGGCGCTCCTCGATAGCCTTGTCGACTCGATACGCGAAGGCGTCTATCTCGGATACCTGAGCGGGCCAGACGGCAACGCGGGCTCGACCGTCGCCGCCAACCCCCACCTCAAGCTGATGTTCGGGTTTGATTCCGACACCGACGTGTCGGAGGTACGCCCGTTCGCCGCGACACGGTTCGTCGATGCCAGAGCGCGAACCGCGTTCCTGGACCAGCTGCACCGAGACGGCGCGGTCAGCGACTACCTCCTGCGGCTGCGCCGGTCAGATGACAGCTCGATATGGGTTGAGGTGACCGCCACCCTGCACGCCGAGAATGAAGACGGCGCGAAGCGGCTCGATGCCCTGGTGCGTGATGTCAGCGAACGACGAAAGCTGGAGGACCAGGGGCGCGACCTCAGCCAACAGCTGGGGCAGGCCGAGAAAATGGCGGCGCTGGGCCAGACCGTCTCCGGCGTCGCCCATGAGCTGAACAACCCGCTCGCCACCATTCTCACGTGGGCAGAACGGCTGGCCGCGCGGCCTGTCGATGCAGACACCAGACGCGGGCTCGAGACCATTCTGGGCGAGTCGGAGCGAGCGGCCAAGATCGTCCGCAACTTGCTGACATTCGCACGCAAACGGAACACGACTCGGGCTCAGGTCGACCTGAATGCCATCGTGCGCGAGACCCTCGCGCTTCGCGCCTACGAGCAGCGCCTCTCGAACATCACCACGATCGACGCGCTGGCGCGGGGACTTCCGCAGCTGTTTGCCGATCCGCACCAGGTGAAACAGGTCTTGTTGAACCTGATCATCAACGCAGAACAAGCCATGCTCGCCGCCCACGGGCGGGGCACACTGGTAGCGCGGACCTGGTATGACACCAACGACGACAGCGTGATGCTGGAGTTGAACGACGACGGGCCCGGGGTGCCGGAAGAGGTCAGAACCAAGATCTTTGACCCGTTCTTCACGACCAAGGCGGTCGGCAAGGGGACGGGCTTGGGACTCGCAGTCGCGTACGCGCTGGTCGAGGAGCACGGCGGCCGAATCTCGGTCGAGTCCGCGCCTGGCGCTGGAGCCTCGTTCTTCGTGTCGTTTCCGGCGGCGGCCGGCATGCGTCAAACGCGCCCGCCGTCTGCAGCGGTGGCGCCGCCGGTGGCCACGGGCGCGGCCGTGCTGGTCGTCGAAGATGAGCCGGCGCTCGCCTCAGCGGTGGCCGACGCGCTGACCGACGCCGGCTATTGCGTGGAGCGCGCGGGCAATGGGGAGGAAGCGCTGGAGCGCATTGCGACCAAGGTGTTCGACCTCGTGGTCTGCGATCTCAAAATGCCGCGGATGGACGGACCATCGTTCTACCGCATTCTGTCGAAGCAGAAACCGGCGCTGGCCCGGCACGTCCTGTTCGTGACCGGCGACGTCGCCGGCACGGAGGCTGAACGGTTTCTGCTCGAGTCCGGCTGCCGCTGGCTCCTGAAGCCATTTCGCTTGAACGACCTGCTACGCGTGGCGGGCGACGTGCTCGGCTAAAGCGCACGTCTACCCAACGCGCTCAGGCGCTGCGTCGCAGCGATTTCGTGCTTCGCACCGACGCCGCCCGTTTCACCGTCCGGTCGAGCCGAGTCTTGGCCATCTTCATCGCGGGTGTGGCCGTGTCCACCGGGTTAGACAGCGCGGCCGCCATCTGCGCCGGTTGCAGGTCGGGACCAAGCGTCTTCCGGAGGCGCTGCACAGCACGCGCATGGAGCTGCGACACCCGGGACTCGTTGACGCCAATCTCGAGGCCGATCTCGTTCATCGTCACCTCGCCGTAGTAGTACATCCCAACCACCTTCCGCTCACGCCACGGGAGCGCCTTGATCGCGTCCCGGACACGAGCGGCAACCTCGCTCGTCTCGCAGACGCGGTCTGGGCCCGGCCGCTCCGCCGGCACCATCACCGGGGGCAGGTTGGCGCCGTTGACGGTGTCGATGGTCGCCAGTGGCGAGGTCGACTCGATGGTATGGATGCGAACAATCGTCCGGCCGAGACGCGCCTCGTCCAATCCCATGACCTTGGCGATGTCCGCGAGCGACGGTTCGCTACCAAGCTCGTGACGCAGCTTCTCCCGGGCCGCCTCCAGCTCACGACGCGTCCGGCGCACGCCGCGCGGCCAGGCATCCCGCCTCAGAGCATCGATCATCGCCCCACGGACCCGCCGCTCGGCAAAAGTCTCGAACTTGATGCCGCGCTTCTCATCGAACCGGTTGGACGCATCGATCAGGCCGATCATGCCGTCCTGGACCAGATCGCCGAGGTCGATCGAGTGGGGCATCGAGGCGGCCATCCGGCGCGCAAGCGCCTCTACAAACGGCACGCCGGCCGTGACGCGGTCTTGGTTACTCTCAAGTGCTTGAACTGCCATGTCGCGATTGCCTCCGATATCTTGGCGGGGTGTCCCAACGGGGACGTTCCGCTACGCAAGGAACGGTTATCGCAATCGCGGTGCCAGAATCTGTGTGGGCCTCTGAGGATGGCAATTCGAGAACATTGAAATCATGTAAACTACTGTGTAAAAGTAGCTTAATGTTACGGAGCCAATTTCGGCACTGCTTGGTGTTTCTGTAGCACCGAGACAGAAACGCCAATAATTTGACGATTCGCAGGTCGCGGTAGCCAAAATATTGACAGACCGAGGGAGCGGCCATGGGCCGCGGGGAGGGGGCTGGGTTACTTCTCGTCGCAGCGCGCCCGGATGTGCCGGGCAGCGCTGATGGCCTCGACCGCGCTGGTGACGATCTGTGAGGCGCGAGACGAGCTGGCATCATCGGTTGACCGCGCTTCGAGCAACTCGGCATTGGCCAAGATGATCCCGAGCTGGTTGTTCAACCGATGGAAAAGGGCGCCGAGGTCGGTCGGCTGGTCCATCTGCAGTGGATCCGGGTGCGAGTGTGGGAATGGAATCTGGCTACGCATCCCTACAGGCGAACCTATCGTTCCGCCTGTAGGGACGCGGCATCGCTCTCTCCGGTCTCCGGTTCGCGCCACAACGTGTCGACGAAGATACGAACCGAGCCTCCTGCCGTCCGGACGTATTCCACCTTACCGCTCGCGATCCAGTTGTAGATCGTCCGACGGCTTACGCCCACCAGCTCACAGGCCTTCATGATCGAAATGGTCTTCCTATCCACTATCATCTCTGGCGCTCGCATTGACCCACCCTTTCTGTTGTCGTCACGATCGGTAGCACGCTAGGCGGGCTCGAAGAGTGGTATCGGCACGGCACTCCGGTGTCATTAGCCCCGTCCCACCACGAACTTGACCGGGCCCACGGCGGGTGTCAAAATGTTGACGCATTGAGGTCAGCGGCCTCGACATCATCGAGAACGCACCATCCCCCGTAGGTCAGCGAGCAGCACGTGAAGACTGATACACATCTACTGATCGTGGAAGACGAGGCCCCGCTGCGCGATGCGACGGCCGAGCGGCTGATGGAGCACGGCTATCAGGTGGTGGCCGTCGGCAGCGGCGAGGAGGCCCTCGAGCGATTGAGCGACTTCGCCTTCGATGTCCTGTTGACGGACCTGCGTCTGCCTGGGATCGACGGACGGGAAGTCCTCGGCGCCGCGCTGGAGCGCTACCCGGAGATCGTAGGCATCGTCATGACGGGCTTTGGGACCGTCAAGGGCGCGGTCGAAGCCATCAAGCGCGGAGCGGCCGA
The DNA here is from genome assembly GCA_963934795.1 of uncultured bacterium. Taxonomy (GTDB): domain Bacteria; phylum Acidobacteriota; class Vicinamibacteria; order Vicinamibacterales; family UBA8438; genus UBA8438. The sequence goes on along the minus strand of CAWWAF010000009.1, from coordinate 13,124 downwards.
ATTCATCACCAAACCGTTTCAGTTCGACCAACTTCTGCACGTCCTCGCGTCAGCCCTTGAGCAGCGTCGGCTGCGTTCCGAGAACGCGTATCTGCGGTCACAGCTGGAGGAACGGTATCGATTCGAGGGACTGGTGGGACACAGCCCCCAGATGCGGAAGCTGTTCGACGTGCTGGAGACCGTCGCGAACAGCACCAGTACCGTGCTGATCAACGGCGAAACCGGGACGGGCAAAGAGCTGGCCGCGCGCGCGATCCATCACAACAGCCGCCGGCGCGCGCACCGGTTCGTGGCCCTGAACTGCAGCGCCGTACCAGAGACCCTGCTGGAGGCAGAACTGTTCGGCCACGTGCGCGGGGCCTATACGGGTGCAGTCGCCAACCGCGCGGGGCGTTTTGAAGTGGCCGACCGCGGCACGCTCTTCCTCGACGAGGTTGGCACCATGGACGTGGCGCTGCAGGCCAAGCTGCTGCGGGTGCTCCAGGAGCGGGAGCTGGAACGCATCGGCGACACGCGAACCATCAAGATCGACGTCCGGGTCATTGCCGCGACCAACGCTGACCTGCCGCAACTCGTGAAGGACGGCCTCTTTCGCGAAGACCTCTACTACCGATTGAACGTCATTCCGGTCTTGCTGCCGCCGCTCCGCGAGCGACGTGAGGACATTCCCCTTTTGGTGCGGCACTTCGTGAGCCGCCTCTCGGAGCAGCAGACGCCCGCCCGCGAAATCACCGTCACCCAGGAAGCGATGCGTCGCATGATGGGCTACCCCTGGCCGGGCAACATTCGCCAACTCGAAAATGCGATCGAACGCGCGCTGGCGCTTGGAGGCGATCGCACCCAGATTGATGTTGCGGACCTCCCGCCAGAACTGCAGGACCCTGCTGACGTAGACCAGCCAGCCGTCGCCCTCCTCCCGGATGGCGGACTCGACCTACCTACCTACATCGCCAACATCGAGCGGGGCCTGATTGCCCAGGCGCTCGACGACACCGGCGGCAACAAACAGCGCGCCGCACAACTCCTGGGACTGAAGCGCACAACGCTGGTGGAAAAAGTGCGCCGGCTTCAGCCAGTCCGGTAGCTCGAGAATTGTGTCCAGGAGGCAGCCCGGCGCCGAACAATCCTGCGCCGCCGCTACCCCGCCTCGAGGCACTGCTGCATGTCCTTGTGTGCGGTATCGATGAGTTTGCGTAGGGCGACAGCGTCGACCTCGGCGCCCGGCCTGAGCTTCACGTGGCGCATGAACCTCCCAGTGCCTTCCAGTAGACCCCCTGGGTCGGGGAGCGCGGCGCCACGAAAGAACCCCACATTGACGTGAGCGTTGAACGCATTCACGTAGGCGAATGCCGCGTCAGTGACGCATGCCGTCGGATGACCATCATGCAAGAGTTCCCGAACGTCGTCTCCGCAGACACGTATTTCCAGTGGTGGCTGTGCTTGATTCGATCCATAGGCTTCACCAGCTCTGCTGGGCGTCCGCTGTGTTTGGTTGCTAGGCCTTGTTCTCATCCTGCAGCATGAGCAAATTGCCGCAGGTGTCCTCAAATAGATTCTGGAGGTCCCATTCCGGTTTGGCAAGATCATCTCGAAACTTCACTCCTCGAGATGCCAGATCCCTCCTGGTGGTTTCGATATTGCTTGCGCTGAAAACCATGATCGGTAGACCGGCGCTGTAGACATTCTCCTGATACGTCTTTGCGAATGAATCACCGCGTGGTTCCAGAAGCAGGGAAGTGCCATTTGGTTCTTCCGGAGACACGACGATGGCGAGCTGTGCATCCGGAACGAACTCTTCAGTTTCAAATCCCAGCGCTTCGGTGTAGAACTTGTGCGCCTTGACAGGATCGTCGACGAATAAGCTTGTCACTGCAATCTTCACTCTCGTCCCTCCGTTCCGCTATTCGCCCAATGTCTCGAATCAGCTGTGAGCAGGATGCTGTCAATAGCGTCTCTCGCGCGGGTCAGGCGCACTCGATGTCGTGCGAGTGGTCGCTCCGGCTTGTCGCCGGCAATGCGCGGGTGTAAGACGACCGTCCAGCAGGTCGAGCCAATACCGGCGTCTGTTTCGATTCGCACCCCATTGGCTTCACCAGTCAACGCCGACTGCATCGCCGAGGGCCGCCTTGTCGCGTGCACCGATGCCGAGAATGCGGCATCGCGCGGACTGTCCACGGCGTTTCAGAGTCGCCAACAGGCGCCGGCTCGCAGACAACCAGGTCTCACCCTCGTGGACCCTCCCGACCCACGGTCGGTCATCGATTGTCACGGCCAGCTGAATGGGCTGGTGAGACGGATGGGTCACGGCCACGGACTCAGTTGCGCCCCGACCACTCGCGAACGCCTCGATGGCGAGGAGAATAGCAGTCCGATGTCTCATCCTTGGTCCTGTCTAACGTTCTTTGAGTCGACAGTGGGACTCGACGGCCAAAACTATAGTCGCAGCAACTGGGCCGACTGCATGCGATTATTAGAGGGCAGCTTCTCCGGCTAGTCCTTGAGCGATTACTTCCGAAGGGAGAGCCCCGACTTGGATTAGTACTGACAGGTAGTCCACGAGGTTTGTTACGTGGTAAATCTGACCTTCTCGAAGTGTGCCGAAACAACTAGACCTAAAACTAACTGGTCGACCTGTTGCTATATGTGTGCCATTCACCGTGACCACGCCGGCAAATGTATCTCCAGCGTCAATCAGGTGGTTGATATCGATTGTCATGTCGCTAAACAATGAGTTCAGCATCTGATGAAATCGATGAAAATCTGCCGGCGATTTGATCGTCTCGGAATCAAGACCAGTTAATTCACATTCCGAGCAAAGCGCCTTATCAATATAGCTTGCATCCCCGTTGTTCCATACTCGTTCAAACCACTCTCTTACCAGGTCGGATGACGTGCCCATAATCGCTTCATTTTGTCTTTTCTGCTATGTACGTTTCACGCCATATAGCTTTCTTTGGGTGGATAGCGGAACTTGACAGCCACAATTGCAGCCGCGCCCACGCGCCGACCCCATCTATTCCCGTGTCCGCCAGCAATGTGTCGTCAAGCGATTGCGACAGAGGGAGTTGACGGTGTTTGGCGCCGGCGGAACCCGGAAACCAGGACGGCGTCAGCGATACGGTGCAAGACTGGAAGATTCGTCAGGCAGAGCAGTCGCTCCGTAACTGGGGAGCACCGAATCGGGGCTGCTGCTAGGCGAACAGCGGTAGCGAATCGAACGATCCATTGAGGATCGATTCCGGGTCCTTGTAGCCGAGCCAGTCGCGAATCATGGTGGCGTAGACGCGGCGGAAGTCGGTGGTCATCTTCAGGTTGCCGTCGTCGAGATCGGTAAGGCTTGGATGACGGCCATGCAACCCGCCTTCGACGCCGTTGCCGATGACGAACATTGGCGTGGCGGTGCCATGGTCGGTGCCAAGGCTGGCGTTCTCTTCCACGCGTCGTCCGAATTCCGTGAACATCATGATGGCGACGTCGTCGGCACGACCGATGCGGGTGAGGTCTTGGACGAAGCCGCGGACGGCGTCGGCGGTATAGGTCAACAAGCGGGCGTGCGGATCTGCCTGGTGCACGTGCGTATCAAACGAGTTGCCCTGATAGCTCACGTAGTAGAGCCGGGTAGGCATGTCGGCATTGATGAGCGCGGCGACACGCCGGAGTTGGGGGGAGAGCCCGCCAATGCCGTAGTCGATGGGGCTGTTGTATCCGGCCGCGGCCTCGCGTACGAACGCGGAACTCTCGACCGCATTGGTCGCGGTAGCAGACAGGAAGTCGAGCGTGGGGTTGGCATCTGCACCAGGCGTGATGCTTTCAATGGCCTGCTTCTCAGCCTCGGAGCCTTCGCGCCGGAAGCTACGGGGGTCGTTGAACACGAGCGGCTGGTGGTGACGCGCCTGGACGGCGAGCGACTGGCGCGTCCCGATGTTGACGATCATGTTGCCCTGGGCGTCGTGGTCGTAGGCGCCGTCGGCGAGTCGTCCGAGCCATCCCAGTGGCTCGCCACCATTTGGTACACCGGTGTGCCAGAAGCCCATCGACGAGAAGTGGGAGAGGCTTGGGTTGTCGTAGCCACAGCCGTGGACCACGCCCATCCTGCCTTCCTTGTACAGGCGTTCGAACCCGACCATCGACGGGTGCAACCCGTAGCCATCTTCAATCTTGATCGCGTCGGATTCACGGATGCCGATGTTCGGCCGCACGCGGTAGTACTCGTCGTTCCCGAACGGCACCACGGTGTTCAGTCCGTCGTTACCACCCGACAGCTCCACCACCACCAAAATGCGCTCCGGGTTCGCCTCCATGCTGGTGCCGCGCAGCGCTTCGGCCGTCAGAGCCTGGGTCGTGCGACTCAAGAGCAATGGAAGGCCCGCCGTGACGCCCACGCCGTAGAGCCCCTTGCGTAGAAAGTCCCGTCGCGAGCACCCGCAGTTCGTGAAGTGAGGAATGGTCATGGTCCTGTCTCCCAAAGTCTCGTTGTCGTGCGCTACGCCAGTTGGTACTCAGGCGCGCTCAAGACGAGATACAACAGTGAGCGAAGCGCCAACTCTTCCTGCGGACCGGCCGCGGCCGGTAGGCGATCGGTCCCGAGGTCTTCGCGCAACCGCTCGACCAGTACGGCGCGCGCGGCTGCGCCGAGTGGCACCCGGAGAAAACGTCGTGCGAAGTGGTCGACAGCGTCGTCGACCGTCGTCGCACCGGCCTCTCGCAGCATGGCCGCCAGGTCGAGATCAGCCGTTCGACGAGGAATGGGGTGGAGCAGGTCGTAGGCCATGACGTAGCCCATGTAACCACCGTAGCGCGTGTTGTAGTCTTCGTCGCGGTCGGCCATCTGGCTCGACTCTGAGTCGCCCTCTTGGGTCGCGGCCGTGATGTTCATGCCACGGTCGATGCGTTGGCCGACCTGGGCGTAGAGGCCTGGCAAGGCTCGGTCTGGCGCCCAGAACCCATCGGTGTCCGGCAGGAGCACGCCGCGAAACAGATTGCCGCGTTCCAGCAACAGCGCCGGCGTGATCCAGGTGCGACCGCCGGCCCAGCCGGCCACGTTCGGTGGGTTGAACAAGGTTTGACCCAAACCGGCGGTCAAGCGGCCAAAGTCTGGGATGGTGGGCAGCGCTTGCAGCCCCAGCTTGCGGAACGTGGAGACCACCAGATGCACCGGGCTCTTGATGAGCGTGGCATACGACGCCGGGCTGTAGAAGTCGCGGGACAGAAAGATGCGGCGCAGCAGCGGTCGTAGCTCGTAGCCGGACTCTCGGAAGGTGCCGGCCAACGCGGCGCGGGTCGCATCGTCCACGTCCTCGCGGACGAAATAGCGATACAGCTTGGCGCTGATGTACTCGGCCGTGACCGGGGTTTCAAGAATGATGTCGATAATATCGTCGCCGTCGAACGGGCCGGTGCGACCAAGGAACGTCTTCTCGCCCTCGTCGTGGGTGGCGGCGTCGAACTTGTACTCGAGCACGTCGTTGGTCCACCCGGTAAAGGCGCGCGACGCTTCGCGGATGTCGGTTTCCGTATAGTTGCCAACGCCCATTGTGAACAGTTCGAGCAGCTCTCGCCCGAAGTTCTCATTGGGGTGGCCCTTCCGGTTCTCGCCGTTGTCGAGATAGACCAGCATGGCCGGGTCGGTCAGAATGCCCGACAAGAGGTCGCCGAAGCTCTCGGCTGCGTTGGCGCGCAGCATCTCGTTCTGCCGCAACATCATCCGCGTATCGCGGACCTTCCCATTGCCGGTAGCGAAATGGCCGTGCCAGAACAAGGCGAGTTTCTCTTCGAGGGGACGGCGGGTGACCAGCATCCGCTCCGCCCACCATACGGCCAGCCGCTGCGTTTCGATGGCGTTGGACCGAAGACCGAAGAAGAACTTGTTGACCACCGGCTGGAGCCGGCGCGACTGCCCTTCTGGCAGCACGGCAACGCCCATCGACTCGCCGGTCTCGCGCGCAATCCGGACCGCATCGGCCCGACTCTTGGGAAACGGGTCCATCCCCGGATCCCAGATGGGGGAGGGGTCGAAGGCTGGCGTCGCGCTGTTGTTGATGGCGGCGAAGTCGACCAATTCCCCCACTGCCTGCTCTGGGGTCATGGCCGCGAGGCGCTCGATCTCGGCCGGTGTGGCGCCGAAACCAGCCCGCTCGATGAGATGGGCGGCTTTGTCGTAGTCCCAGTCCGCCGCGGTGATCGGGGCGAGATCGTTAGTCCACTCGGCTTCGCCAGCGCCTGACGCAGTAACGACCGCCACGGCCAAGGCGGCGACCAGCGCGCCACCAAGAACCCAGGACACGGGCCGAATGAGCGCCTGGCACCAGCAGACAGAGCCAGCAGCGCTACCTGGTTCGAATTCGCTACGCGTCGAATGCATCGCCCTCATCGGCGGCCTCCGGTAGGAAAGGATCGGTTGTGCAAACACCGATCATACGTCAAGCGTGGGGAGACGAGCCCAAGGACCCACGCGACGAGCGGTTGCTCAGGCGTCTCTGTGGACGGTGTCGGGACTGAACGCGGGGGTGCAGACGGCGACGTACTCAGCGCCGCCCGGTTCCGGACTGCTGTAGCGCACCCATTCGCCGGGCGAGGTCACGACCGCCTGTCCGGGTCGCACGTCGGTCGTGCCCGACTCGTGCTCAACCCGCAGCATGCCGCGCAGCACCACGGTGATCTCTTCGAATTCGGGTCGCTGTCCCGGCTCGAGCCAGCCCGCGGGCGACACCATCCGGGCCACGCTGACGCCGTCGTGCCCACTGTTGACGCGGCCCGCGTATTCCTCGATGCGCTTCGGGAGGTTGCCCGCCGCCTCGATCACGGTGGGGCTGTCAATCAGTCGAGGCATGGTTCCCCCCGAGATCATCGACATGAAAGAAGTCCGTGATGATGCGACGCAGCTCGTCGATGGAAGCGGCGTGGTTGATCGCAATGCGGAGCTGTGCCCCACAGCCAAATCCCTTCGTGTACCACGACCCCAGCGCGCGCAGCTTGTTGATGACCCATCGCTCGCGTGTGGCGGCGGTGCGTCGCTTGGGTCCCGCCTTCAGATTCGCTTCGGCGCGGTGTCGAAAGCCTTGCGCCTCGTCCTGGCCCTCTGAGAGCAGCAAATCGATATAAGTCAGCAGAAATTGCCCACGATCGGCCGACGGCACCACGGACGGCGCCTCACCACTCCCCAATTGGTGGGCCTGTTCGAAAATCCAGGGGTTGCGCAACGCCCCGCGCCCTATCAGCACGCCAGCCACGGCCGTCTCACGCATCCGATCCGCCGCATCTTCGGGGGCGACGCAGTCGCCGCTGCCGAACACCGGGATGGACACGGATCGGGCGACGTCGTCGATCAGTCCCCAATCCGACCGGCCGTTGTAGGACTGCTTCGCGGTGCGACCATGCACCGCCACCGCAGCGGCGCCAGCCTGCTCCATGAGTCCTGCGACCGCCGACGCGTTGACATGCTCGTCGTCCCACCCAGCCCGCATTTTCACCGTGACCGGAATGGAGACGGCCGCGGTCATAGCGGCCACGACTGCCGCCGCGTGTTCCGGCGTGCGCATCAGGCTGCATCCCGCGTTGTGCTTCGCGATTTTTGGGACGGGACAGCCCATGTTGATGTCGACGATGTCGGCGCCAAGCCCCTCGACGATGCGGGCGGCCTCGGCCATCGTGCTCGGCGTGCCCCCGAAAATCTGAATCGATACGGGACGCTCTTCCTCGGTGTACTCGGCGAATTCGAGCGTGCGATCGATACCGCGTACGAGTCCCTCCGAGCTCACCATCTCGGTTACGACGAGTCCGCACCCGCCGCGTCGCTTCACAAGACGCCGGAACGCGGTATCGGTCATGCCGGCCATGGGCGCCAGCGCGAACGGCGAGTCGAGTGTTACCGACCCGACTTTGACAGGAGTCTGAGGATTTTTCACGGGAGTTTAGTGCGCCTTCACGTCGGCGGCGTCTACCTCGACGGAGACCGCCTGGCCGATCAGATCAACCGAGAGCACGAGTCGCGCGTGCGAGCCCTTCCTGACAAGACGACCAACCACACCCTTGAGCGCCCCGTGCATCACCTCGACCATCATGCCCTCGTGGATGAGCGGACACGGGTCGTACTGCAGGTCGGTATCGACCAACCGCCGGATATTCTCGAGTTCCGCCGGCGCGATGGGAGCCGGCTCTCCGTCGAACGACACGATATTGACCACGCCGGTACACCGGAGAATGCCGAGACGCGCGGCCACATCGAACCGCGCGAAGCAGTAGCCTGGAAACAGCGGCCAGGCAATCTGCTTCCGACGATCTTTCCACCGACTCCACTTGTTGATGGTGGGGAGAAACGTTTCGATCTCTTTGCGTTCGAGCTGTTCCCGCACGACCTGTTCGTGCCGCGACCGGGTCCACAACGCATACCAGGGGGCCGCCTCAACCGCGGCGTCGGGTGCGAGCGTCGTCACCTGGGATGAACCGAGATCAGACGCCACTGGAGGCCGCCCGAGCTGCGACCACCGCGTCGTAAATCTGCTTCAAGTTGTCATCCTTCCACTCGATGATGGCCGCCTCGCGCAATCGTCCCAGGTAGTCGCTCAGCGCTTTGGCCTGACGACTCTCGGCCACCGACTGGACGATGGACTCACGAATCCCGTCGAAGGGAATCGGCGAAGACTCGGTCCTGGCCTCCAGCTTCAAAATCTGAAAACCGGCCGCGGTCCGCTCGACGGTGCCGACGTCGCCGACCGCGAGCGCCTCGACCCGCGCACGTACGCTGTCCGACAGATCTGGCAAATTGACCGGCCCGATCAGCCCGCCATTCTCCTTCGATGCCGCGGTAGATGCCTCGGCCGCCACCTCAGCAAAGTCTTCGCCAGCCATGACACGAGCGAGCGTCGCCTCGGCAGTGTCGGACGCACGCTCGGCGCCGGCAGCGGCCAGAGGTCCGGTGCCGTCTGGCACGGCGATGACGATCTCACGCAGGGTCACCGTGGCGGGGGTGGTGAACTCGTCGAGATTTGCGTCGTAGTATTCGCGGGCTTCCGTCCCGGTCATCACGATGCGGCTGTTCACCTCAACCTGCTGCACCTGCTGAATGAGCATTCGTTGCTCCATCATGACCCGCAAGCCGGCCATGGTCAGGCCCTCTGTCTCGGCGAGCGCGCTCACGAGCTGCTCGTCATCGAAGTCATTCTCCTCCTTGATGCCGTCGATGATTTCATCGAACTGCTCATCAGTCAGCGTGAAGCCCATCTCCTCGCCGCGCTGGGCCAAGAGCAGCTCGTCGATGGTCGTTGCAACGAGCTCCGGCGTGAGCTCCTGCATCACCTGTCGCAACTCGGTATCGGTCTGCGGCCGATTTGGAAGCAGAGTCAAGGCGGCGACCTGCGCCTCTTCGAGGTCGCTCTGGGTGATGAGCTGACCATTGACCTTCACGAGAATCCGCTCAACGACAAGGGCGCCGGGCGTGCCAGTTCTCAGCGCAAAGCCGGGTTCCGTCGCCGGTTGCGCCTGAGCCACACTGGCCCCCAGAACGGTGAGCACGGACACGAATCCAAGAGTGCGTATCTGCATACAAGTTCCTCAGCTACGATTCTATCGTTTCCAAGCCGCGTAACTCCACCAACAGACCGGCCACGCGTGCCAACAACTCGGCCGGCCCCTCGCTCTCTCTCGCCGCCCGCTGGAAGTCGACGCGCGAGAATCCGGCGCGTACGTCCTCCGTTCTGGCTCGGGCCGTCCACCAGGACAAATGATCGGTACCGGCGGTCGAGACGCCTCGATTCTGCAAGTCCATCGTCAACATGGATGGTGGCTTGAGCAAGATATCCGCGCGTCGCTCGACGAACCGCATGAGCCGAACCGGGTCCACCCGAGTCGTGGCTCTGAACTTTAGGACGAGCTGCGGTCCATTTCGGTCGAGGGTTTCCACACCCATGTGGTCGGCCAGTACCCGGATGCGGCCGTACTCGACCAGGGTGGCCACCGACGGGGGAATCGGACCGTAGCGGTCGCACACCTCGTCCAGCAGGCCGGTAAGGTCGGACTCGACCCGGGCGCCCGCCACCCGGCGGTAGACGGTCAAACGTTGATTCGTGTCGGGAATATAGCTTTCCTCGATCTTGAGGTCGAGATTCAGGTTCACGGTCGCCCGAAACTCATCCTCGAGGTCTTCGCCCTTGAGCTCCCGAACGGTCTGTTCGAGCAATTTGACGTAGAGGTCGAACCCGATGGACTCGATATGGCCGCTCTGTTGACCGCCGAGCAGGTTGCCGGCACCCCGAATTTCGAGGTCAAGCGCGGCAATCCGAAATCCGCTGCCGAGGTCGCTAAATTCGCGGATGGCGGACAGCCGCTGACGGGCCACCGGCGACAGCGACCCTTCCGGCGGCACCAGCAGGTACGCGTAGGCTCGCCGGTCCGAGCGCCCGACCCGCCCGCGCAACTGATAAAGCTGTGAGAGCCCGAATCGTTCGGCGTTGTTGATGATGATGGTGTTTGCGTTGGGAATGTCGAGGCCGTTCTCGATGATCGTGGTGGCGAGCAGCACGTCGTACTTGTGCTGCACAAAGTCCACCATGCAGCGCTCGAGTTCCCCCTCCGCCATCTGGCCATGCGCCACCGCAATCCGCACATCCGGGAGCAGCTTGGTGAGCAGGTCGCCCATGGCGTAGATCGACGTCACCCGACTGTGCAGAAAGAACACCTGGCCACCGCGTTCGATCTCGGTGCGGATGGCGCGCGCGACGAGCTGGTGGTCGAACCGGACCACATTCGTTTGGATCGCCTGGCGGTCCTTGGGCGGTGTTTCGATGACCGACATGTCGCGAATACCCACCAGCGACATATTGAGAGTCCGCGGGATGGGCGTCGCCGACATGGTCAAGACGTCGACGCGGCGGCGCATCTGTTTGATGCGCTCCTTGTGCGCCACGCCGAAGCGCTGCTCTTCATCCACCACGAGCAACCCGAGATCACGGAACTGGACATCCTTGGAGAGCAGCCGGTGGGTGCCGACGATGATGTCCAGTTTGCCGTTGGCCAACTCTTGCAGAGACTGCTTCTGCTCCGCCTTGGTTCGAAACCGGCTGACCAGGTCGATGCGGACCGGAAACGCCGCAAACCGGTCGGTTAACGTCTTGAAGTGCTGGAACGCCAGCACTGTCGTCGGGGCCAGGACGCCGACCTGTTTGCCGTCCATCACCGCCTTGAACGCCGCCCGCATCGCCACTTCCGTCTTCCCGTAGCCGACATCGCCACACAGCAGACGGTCCATCGGCGTCGAGCTTTCCATGTCACGCCGGATGTCGGTGATGGCCGTCTGCTGGTCGACAGTCAGCTCGTAATCAAAGGCATCGTCAAACTCGCGGTGCCAGTGGGTGTCGACACTGAACGCGTGCCCGGGGACGGCTTTCCGCGCCGCATAGAGCTTGAGCAGCTCCTCGGCCATGTCGCGCATGGCCTTGCGAACCTTGGTCTTGGTCTTCGCCCACGACGCACCGCCAAGGCGGTCGAGGCTCGCTTTCGTCGACCCGGTGTATTTCTGCAGCAGGTCAAGCTGTTGCACCGGCACAAACAACTTGTCCTGCCCGCCATACTGCAGCTCCATGAACTCGTGCTGCTCGAGTCCGACGCCAATCTGCTTGAGACCAATGAAACGCGCTACGCCGTGGTCCACATGCACGACGTGGTCGCCCACCTTGAGATCGCGGAAATCAGAGAAGAAGGACCGGGCCGGACCCGCGCGGCGCGCACGCACCCTCCGCTCTTCGTCGAACACATCCGGCTCGGCAAAGAACTGCAATCCGGCATCGGCTAGCCGGAAGCCGCGGGTGAGCTGTCCTGTCGCGACCAGCAGCGCCGCACCCATCGTCTCGTCCGCCTGATCGATCGACAACGCGCGCAGGTCGTACTCGGCCAGGATTTCGATGACGCGCTCGGCCCGACCGGGCGTCCCGGCCACCAACAGCGCCGTCTCGCCCCGTTCGCGGGTTCGGGTAATCTCGGCAGCCCAATCCGCAAGCCGGCCGTGAAATTCGACGACCGGTTGGCATGGCACGTGCTGCACCGTGTCGGCGGTGTCGTCGTCCTCCCACAGCTGCTCCAGTCGGGTCGCGGCCTGGAGCCAGGTGTCGAGGGTGGGCCAATCGACGAGCAGTTCCTCAGGGGGGAGCACCGTCTCGCCCCGCTCGTCGGCGTCCGCGAACCCGCTTGCGGCCTGTGAGACACCGGCTTCGAGAACGCGTCGCGATTCCTCGGCCTCCGAGAGGAAGATCCGACCCGACGGCAGACCGAGCACATAGTCGCCGAACCAGGCCGACCGATCGGGGTCCGCCCCGTTCAGCTCATCCGCACCTTCGAAGAGTTCTCGCAGCGGGAGCACGTCAGCGCGGTCGAGGGTCTCGGTTGAACGCTGCGTCGCCGGGTCAAAGCGCCGGAGCGATTCGAGGCTGTCGCCGGCGAACTCGGCGCGGATGGGCTGGTCGTCCCCGGCGGGAAAAAAATCGACCACCCCACCGCGCATACAAAATTCCCCATGCGCGTCGACCGGGTCTTCCGGGATGAACCCGGCATCAGCGAGTTGATCACTCAAGTCAGGTGGTTCGAGCAAGGCTCCGACCACCAGGCTGTAGCCGGCGCGCAACAGTCGGGCGGGCGGACTTACGCGGGGGAGCAGCCCCGCCACCGCGGCGACGACCACCCGGGCCGAGCCATCGGCGAGCCCGTGCAAGGCCCGGCCGCGAGCCGAGGCCACGTCAAAGTGTGGCGCCAGTCCGCGGTAGGGATCGACCTCGTGAGACGGACACGGCAGCACGTGGAGTCGGAGCTGCTGGTCCGACAGCCCCTCCAGCGCACCGAGAAAGAAGCGAATGTCGGTGACCGCCTGCTCGACCGCGGCGTCGCTCGGCACCATGACCACGACCGGTCCCGCTTCGGCCGCCACCGCAACCGCAAACCCTTTCGCCGCGGGCGACAACCCGGCCAATGGGCGTCCGCTGCCGAAGCCTGCGCGTGACGCAGCCCGTTTGAGCAACGCTTGCAGCGTCAGAGATGTCGTAGGCACGGGGCACTCAGGTCACAACGCCGGGCGGGCCGTGTGACCCCACCGATACGACCGGCTCACTCGGGTGGCTCGGTTGGCTCGGCAACCGTCGCCG